>NZ_JAXBVE010000015.1:0-112935 GCF_035181445.1 Photorhabdus africana | reverse complement strand
GAAACGCCGTAGCGCCGATGGTAGTGTGGGGTCTCCCCATGCGAGAGTAGGACACTGCCAGGCTTTAAATACAGTAGAAACCCTCAGCGTAAGCTGGGGGTTTTTGCGTTTATGCGCGAGATACAGAGATAGCGTGCGTAGTTCATCTAGGCATGTTTTCTGGTCAGGGGTCTGGTACTGTCAAATCATTTAGGCGCACTTCATGCGCAATCGCCTTTATGGCTCACTGCTAGGTAAAGTTTGAAGGCAGTTGTATACAAGGGGTAGGACGGTGAGAACCATTTTTAGAGCCCATATGGATGCAGAAGGTTGTTTAGTTATTTTGGATTTCCATCTGGTGAGCACTCTTTTAAGAAAATTAGCTAGCTCTTATCTATCCGTTAATAATTAAAACCGGCTATAGGCAGCTCACACGGAAAATAACTCAAACCTATTTTTTAAGCTTATATAAAATAAGTAGTGAAATTCCAAATTTAATTCATCATTATGGCTTATTATTGTATTAGAAGTTTGAGAAATTACAGATTGGTTACCTTTCTTTCATGTCTATGAATCATTTATTTGAGTTGATGCCAAGGATAATCAACTTAAACATCTGGAAATCACTTGTCTGAATTTTGATATTTTTCTCATCAGGAAGATCATTATATTTTATTAAGTTTTTATTACCATCGATCACCGTTGGCTCTTTCTGTGATTTGAAACAATTGCTTAATGGTGAACGGCAGTATTCTGGAGATTTATGATAAATACCTAGCCAATCACTGATAAGATAATAATTATCTGAATTTGAGAAAGGGGTATTTATTACACCAGTATGACGATATTTTGGATTAATGTTATCGTTATACCAGATAAATAAGGGGATATTATACCCGTTATCTTTCAAGTTGCCTCTTTGTTGGTTGCACTCGCTCACTCCGGTTATGCTCCTAGGGATTCTTTCCCTTGCCGTCGCGATCCATATTGAAATCCATAGGGTATATAACAATAAAAAAATGCGTTAACACTTGCTAAATAAGATTCCAAAATAGTGCTACATCTTATACCACTAATAATTCTATATATAACAATGGGTTGAAGAAGGCTATGTGTAGCATAATTACGAAACGTTATTTAGTAAGAAACTCAGTAATATTATTTTTAACCCTTCTAAATCACTAATGAAAATTATCGGTAGTAAAGAGAGAGTCAAAATAATAATAATCGGCCATTTATTTTTCATACAGATTAATAAGTTAATTAATAAATTGAAATAAAAGAGTTAATCATTAACTTGGGATTAAAACAAGAGGTTAACTTGTGAAATAGCTCTGAATTCAGGCGGTTTTTAATGAAAATACCTCTCCTTCAGGAGAGGTTGGATATAAAAACATAATTAATGCGCTTTTCCTTGTGCGATACCAAGTCCTGTTTGTGATCGAATAAACTGGATTCTAAATTGTTCTCTTTCCCGCATACCTTGTTGTGAATTATCGGTGATAGAAAATAGCCATGAACCAATAAAAGCGATAATCATTGAGAATAATGCTGGATATTCATAAGGATAGATTGGTTTCTCGTGACCGAGAATGCTGACCCAAATTGTTGGACCGAGAATCATTAAAACTACTGCTGTAATTAATCCTAGCCAACCTCCGACTAATGCACCACGGGTAGTGAGTTTACGCCAATACATAGATAAAAGAATGATTGGGAAGTTACAGCTTGCAGCAATAGAAAATGCCAATCCAACCATAAAGGCTATATTCTGGTTCTCAAATAAAATACCTAATCCGATTGCGATAACCCCAAGTATCACAACTGTTATTTTTGATACTCTCAGTTCATCTCGTTCATTGGCTTTACCGCGTTTAATGGCGTTTGCATATAGGTCATGTGATACTGCTGATGCACCAGCTAGCGTTAGTCCCGCCACAACGGCTAGAATTGTGGCAAAGGCGACAGCAGAGATAAAACCCAGAAACAAGTTGCCTCCAACTGCATTAGCGAGGTGAATGGCCGCCATGTTAGTACCACCAATGAGTGCGCCGGTAGCATCTTTAAAGGAAGGGTTTGGACTAACCAGTAAAATAGCACCGAAACCGATGATAAAAGTCAGAATGTAAAAATAACCAATAAAGCCAGTAGCATAGAAAACGCTCTTTCGGGCCTCTTTCGCATCACTTACAGTAAAGAAACGCATGATAATATGAGGTAAACCAGCAGTACCAAACATCAATGCCAGACCAAGAGAAAGTGCGGATATTGGGTCAGATACCAACCCTCCTGGACTCATAATGGCTTCACCTCTTGAGTGGACAGCAATGGCTTCTTTGAACAGCGTATTGAAATTGAAGTTTACTATTTTCATGACCATAAGGGCCATAAAGGTGGCACCAGCTAGTAATAGGATAGCTTTGATAATTTGTACCCAAGTCGTTGCGAGCATACCGCCAAACAGAACATAAAGTACCATCAAGATACCAACCAATACGACCGCTACATGGTAATTGAGCCCAAAAAGCAATTCGATAAGTTTACCTGCACCAACCATCTGAGCAATAAGATAAAGGGCGACAACAAACAGCGAGCCAATTGCAGATAATATACGGATTGGGCGTTGCTGTAACCGGTAAGAAGCGACATCGGCAAAAGTATAACGTCCAAGGTTTCTTAATCTTTCGGCAATCAGAAATAGGATAATAGGCCAGCCAATCAAGAAGCCGATAGAATAAATTAGTCCATCATAACCAGACGTATAGACTAAAGCGGAAATGCCGAGGAATGATGCTGCGGACATAAAATCTCCCGCAATTGCCATTCCATTTTGGAAACCAGTAATACGTCCCCCCGCCGTGTAGTAATCAGTACGGGAGCGTGTTTTTTTTGAGGCCCAATAAGTGATATAGAGTGTAAAACCAACAAACAGGACAAACATGATAATAGCCTGAATGTTGATAGGTTGCCTTTCTCCAGTTTCAGAGATTGCATTAGCCCAGGTGAGATGAGGAAATAACACTATTGCTAATAACAGAAATTTTTTCATTTCGTTACCTCGCTGAGAATTTGTGAGGTAAGGTGATCAAACTCGCTATTGGCTCTGATGACATATAGGCCGGTTAAGATGAATGAAATAACAATTAAACCAATACCAACCGGTATTCCGCGGGTAATATTGGAACCATTATAAAGGGGAGTGCCTAGCCATTCAGGTGCAAATGCAATGAGAAAAATAAAACTGACATACAGAATTAATGTGATTATTGATAGCAACCATGCAAAACGTCCTCGCTTTTCAACCAATTCTTTGAAACGCGGGTTATTCTCGATCCCTTGGTAAATGTCGTCATTCATCGGAGTATATCCTCTTATACCCGTTATCTTTCAAGTCGCCTCTTTGTTGGCTGCACTCACTCACCCCGGTCACATAGTTCGCTATGCTCCCGGGGATTCGCTCCCTTGCCGTCGCGATCCATCTTGAAATCCATTGGGTATATATTTATTATATTTTGATTACAGCCGCCTTACGGCGGCATGATTTGTCACGAAATACTCATTGTTTGTTTTTCTTCTAACAATTTTTCTACTACTCCTGGATCTGCTAGTGTTGAAATGTCTCCTAGATTGTTGGTATCGCCGGAGGCTATTTTGCGCAGGATACGACGCATAATTTTTCCTGAACGGGTTTTTGGTAAGGAGTCTGTCCAGTGTAGGATATCTGGTGTAGCAATTGGGCCGATTTCTTTACGTACCCAATTACGGACTTCTGTATAGAGTTCTGGAGAGGGTTCTTCACCGTGATTCAAGGTGACATAGGCATAAATTGCCTGCCCTTTAATATTATGTGGGGTACCTACGACAGCAGCCTCTGCAATTTTAGGATGGGAGACCAAAGCAGATTCAATTTCAGCAGTACCTAGACGGTGGCCGGAAATATTCAGCACATCATCAACACGGCCAGTTATCCAATAGTAACCATCTTCATCACGGCGTGCGCCATCACCACTAAAATACATTCCCTTAAAGGTAGAGAAATAGGTTTGTTCGAAACGGTCATGATCGCCAAATAGTGAGCGTGCTTGTCCTGGCCAGGAATCGGTAATAACCAGGTTTCCTTCACAAACACCTTCTAGTAGTTCACCAAGATTATCAACCAACGCGGGCTGAACACCAAAGAAAGGTAGCGTTGCGGAACCTGCTTTTAGTTCGGTTGCGCCTGGCAGTGGTGTGATCATGAAGCCACCAGTTTCTGTTTGCCACCAAGTATCGACAATCGGGCATTTGCTGTTACCAATTTTCTGGTAATACCATTCCCAAGCTTCCGGATTAATCGGTTCGCCAACTGATCCCATAATACGCAGAGAAGTACGTTTCGTTCCTTCAATAGCTTTGTCACCTTCCGCCATCAGGGCACGAATCGCTGTGGGTGCTGTGTACAGGATATTTACCTGATGTTTATCAATAACCTGACTTAGACGGTTAACCGCAGGATAGTTTGGTACACCTTCAAACATGAGGGTAATAGCGCCACAGGAAAGGGGGCCGTAGAGCAGGTAGCTATGTCCGGTAACCCATCCCACATCAGCTGTGCACCAATAGACTTCCCCTGGCTGATAGTCGAATACATATTTAAATGTTAGAGATGCATAGACAAGGTAACCTCCAGTGGTGTGCAGTACCCCTTTGGGTTTACCGGTAGAGCCTGAGGTATAGAGAATAAACAGTGGGTCTTCTGCATTTATCTCTTCAACTGGACAGTCAGCACTCGCGTCTGCTACTAATTCATGCCACCAAAGGTCACGGCCAGATTGCCAGTGACCAATATTTCCAGTACGTTTAAAAACGATCACATTGGATACATTGACAACGGCTGCATTATTTAGTGCGTCATCAACATTCTTTTTCAGGGGGATTGTACGTCCGGCTCTCAATCCTTCATCAGCGGTAATGACCAATTTGGTGTTTGAATCGATGATACGCCCGGATACAGCATCAGGAGAAAAACCTGCGAAAATAACAGAGTGAATAGCACCAATGCGGGCACATGCTAACATAGCAACCGCTGCTTCTGGCACCATCGGCATGTAAATAGCAACAACATCGCCTTTTTTAATACCCCTATTTTTCAATACATTGGCAAACTGACATACATCATGGTGTAGTTCACGATAGGTTATTGCCTTGGATTCTGTTGGATCATCACCTTCCCAGATAATAGCGGTTTGTTCACCACGTTCTTTTAGATGACGATCGAGACAATTTGCGCTTAAGTTTAGTGTTCCATCTTCAAACCAGCGGATATTGATATGTCCAGGATCAAAAGAGGTATTCTTTACCTTGGTGTAAGGCTTAATCCAGTCAACAATTTTTCCTTTTTCACCCCAGAACCTGTCGGGATCTTGCAACGATAATTGGTAGTCTTGTTGATATTGTTGCTCATTCATCAGGGCATGTTCTGCAATGGCGATAGGAATAGGGTGCTTCATTATTTTGGTCATGTAATATTCTCCTTACGAATGTTAATATTATGTCAAATCAAAGTTAACTAAAGTGTAAAGAGAATTTTTGTTTTTTTTTTGCGCGGAAGATCACGCAATAAAAAGAATATTTTTCACGTGATTGTCATTTAGTGTGGCGGGTTTATTTAGGTTTAATTGCTAATCAAAAATAGTAATTCAAAATCCTAATCCAATAATAATGTTTAATATAGACAAATTGACTGATAAGTCACTGAAACACAGTTGTATGATAAAACCACAATAAGAATATGGTGTTGATAAGCATTTCCAATAATATTTAATTAACTATAATGATCATGTTGTTCACAAGGTGTGGACTTTGAACCATTCTTATATGACTGGAGTACATGATATGAGCTATTCATTACCTTCTCTTCCTTATTCTTATGAAGCTCTGGAACCTCATTTTGATAAGCAGACGATGGAAATCCACCATACCAAGCATCATCAGACTTACGTTAATAATACCAATAGCGCCCTGGAAGCCTTCCCTGAGCTGGCAGGACTGAATATTGATGATCTGATTCAGCAATTAGATAAGATACCTGCTGATAAACGTACTTTTGTTCGTAATAATGCTGGTGGGCACGCTAACCATAGCTTGTTTTGGAAAGGTCTGAAATTAGGCACAACTCTGCAAGGCCCATTAAAAGAAGCTATTGAACGTGATTTCGGTAGCATAGATTCTTTTAAAGAGAAATTTGAGCAGGCAGCGGCTACCCGTTTTGGTTCTGGCTGGGCGTGGCTAGTACTGAAAGATGATGGCAAACTGGCAGTTGTATCGACTGCTAACCAGGATAGCCCATTAATGGGTGAAGCGATTTCTGGTGCATCTGGTTATCCGATTACTGGTCTGGATGTTTGGGAACACGCTTATTACTTACAGTACCAAAACCGTCGTCCTGACTATATTAAAGCGTTCTGGAGCGTTGTTAACTGGGATGAAGCAGCGAAGCGTTATCAGGAAAAAGTGAAATAACTTGCTGAATAATTTCTCTTTTCTGCTATGCCGGCTGATATGACTGCCGGCATTTTTATTGGTTGAATGTTGGTTTATGATGGTGATGTCAGACTGATTTCAATAAGGAAAGTGAATTATGTATTGTCCGCAGGTATATACGGGTAAAATTGAAATATCAGGAAAACTTTCTGCCAGCGCAATTAACAAACGGATGGTTGATGGTAGCCTGCGTCTGACTTCTCTAGGATTAGACGGTGATGAGCAGGCCGAAACCCATTTCCACGGCGGCCCTGATCGTGCACTTTGTCATTATCCTCGTGAACACTATGATTTCTGGAAACAT
This sequence comes from Photorhabdus africana, assembly GCF_035181445.1. Lineage (NCBI taxonomy): Bacteria > Pseudomonadati > Pseudomonadota > Gammaproteobacteria > Enterobacterales > Morganellaceae > Photorhabdus > Photorhabdus africana. Next base: position 106,130 of record NZ_JAXBVE010000015.1, on the reverse strand, counting down.
CAATTTCCTGATCAAGAAGATTTTTTTATTGCTCCAGCGTTTGGTGAAAATATTTCCACAACTGGGTTGACTGAAGAAAATATTTGTATTGGTGATATTTTCAGTTGGGGAGAGGCAATGATTCAAGTAACTCAGCCTCGTTCACCTTGTTACAAACTTAATTGTCATTCTGGTATCAGCAATTTTTCTGCCATTATGCAGGAGAGTGGCCGTTGTGGCTGGCTTTATAGAATTATTGCAGCGGGAAATGTCAGCCCAGATGAACCTCTTGTTCTTGTTTCCCGTAATAGTGATGTTTTCGTTAGGGAAGCGATAGCAATTGCTTTTAATATGCCATTTGACGAAGAGCAATATCGTCGGTTGATGAGTGCCGCTGGGTTATCTGCCAGTTGGAGCTTGACTATGCAAAAGCGGGTGATGTTTGGAAAGATTGAGGATTTTAACCGTAGGTTGTTCGGGAAATAATAAAATGTGCACGTGGTGAACGTGCACATTAGCGCTGACACTGTTTTTCTGATATCCATTGCATTTCGTCTTAATCTATTAGTTGGGCAACGACAAGCATGTTTCCAGCCTCCGTGCGATCCAACAGACGGTTAAACTTAGGTCGCTAGCTAGCAGTTACTGAACTACTGATACTTTCCTCCATGATCTGATGGAGGTGAACGAAAAACAAGTTGCTCTGGGGAAAGACACTTCCCCTGCTGTACAAAAAACAGATTTAATTTAGAATTGTCCCCGTTTCCCAAACGGTCCCTAAGTCATGTGAGTGAATTTAAGCGATTCCGCCAAAATGGTGTTTCGTAATATCCGGTTATCCCGAATAATCCTGTTAAGATAGAAGCCACAATGTCCGATATCAATAATCTGCTGCGGGATCCGCAGTTTTTTTCCATGCTGCATAAACAGATGTTGCAGTTTGCCATCTTGCAGTTGAATGATTTTCATCAGGCGGAAGATGTTGTTCAAGAGGCGCTGGAAGGGGCGATGAAGAATGCCTCTTCTTTTGCCGGACGAGCCGCCTGGAAAAGCTGGGTGTTTACGATCCTGCGCAACAAAATCTCGGACGCCTTGCGTATGCGTTATCGGCACAGCAGCGTGCAACTGACTGATGATGTTGATGAGCAAAATTTCGAAGCGCTGTTTGATGAGTCTGGTCATTGGCCGCGAAACGAGCATCCGCAGTGCTGGCATTTACCGGATGAAGTGGCCGAGCAGGAGCAATTTTGGACGATTTTCGAGCTTTGTCTGACACAGTTGCCAACGCAAAACGCGCGGGCATTTATGATGCGCGAATTTATTGGTCTTGAGACTCAGGAGATCTGTCAGGAGATGGCGCTCTCTGTCAGCAATCTGAATGTGATGCTCTGGCGTGCGCGTATGCGTTTACGTGAATGTTTGTCACAACGCTGGTTTTCCCAGGAGGATAAATATGCTTAGTTGTTACCAAGCTACACGCCTGATGTCTCAGGCGCTGGATGAAAAAATCGTGCTTTCTCAACATGTTCAGCTAATGCTGCATTTGAAAATATGCGACGGGTGCCGAAACTTCAGACAACAGCTTGCCGACCTGCGCACTATCACTTCCGCATTCGCTCGTGGCGAAAACGAGAATCAAAATAAAGTAACGTAACGTAGGGAAGGGGAATCAGGTACGATGGCGGTAAATCAGGCGATCAAGCGAAAACCTCCCACCGCCATAAGTCATCAGATACAACTGAGCCGTCAGCCAGGTAGCATGGACAGGCCAGGCATCTGGATAGACAAATATCTGAATCACCAGCGTCATCACCATTAATGCTAGCGCGGAGAAGCGTGTTGCTAATCCGACAATCAGCAGCAGCGGAAACAAGTGTTCTGCGGTCGCGGCCATGACAGCAGCAACATCAGGTGGTAGCAGAGGAAGCTTGTACTCGTTGGTAAAGAGCGACACGGAGCTGTCGGTAACGCGCGGAATCCCTAGTTGCCAGGGTGTGCGTGTCTCCAGAATATCTATGTTTAATCCAACCACTTTGCTTTGGCCCGATAGCCAAAATGTTGCGGCAAGGCTAATGCGTGCCAGAAGGGGAAGAACATTTTCCTGCGCAATATGTTGCCCTTTTGACCCTAATGTTTTGAGTAATGCCATCTTAGCGCTCCGTGTTGCTATATAGAGAAAGTATCAGTCCATAGTGTTGCATGCGTTGTAAAACCGACTGAGGTTCAAAAGTTGCATCCTCTCCGGCGGCGATCTCTAAGGCTTCGGTAAGACATCGACCAGACTGGAGCATGGTAACAAACTGCATTTCCGCACGGCTGAGCAACATTATTCGTACGTCGTCGTCAATGCGGCACAGTAGCATATGTTCCGGCTGGAATGGGTCCAGCATCATCTCGTTTTCACTTTGTTGGTGCGAGGCCCACAGGCTGAAGACGGCATAATCTGAACTGAAGAGCCGTACCGAAGGATGGAGCGCCATCAGCAACTGTGCGGGATCGTCAATGGGGGCCGCTTCTGCCGTCTGTTCGGCAGGGTCCGCCGCGTGCAGTGATTCGATAAACAACATTTCCAGCCGGGTGAGATCGCTCAGCCAAGGCCAGTCTGCCAACGGCTGAAATGTCGCAATCCAGTCCGGCAATTGTGCGCCATAGCCTGCCAAAACAGGAGAGGGAGGCGGTTGTTGACGTATAAACTCCGCTGCCATCGCACGAAAAAAGCACTCTCCGAGCTGAGCGAGAAGGACGGGGCAGTTTTCGGCCAGTGCATCGATTAGCGATGCTATGACATTATTACGATAAACCGCAAAACGTACCGCCGGATCGCTACCGTTCCAGGTTGTCAGCCCCTCTGGTACCATGAGATCGGGATCAAGAAGTGCTTGATACAGTTGTTGTTGCATGTTTCTTGTTCTCTGTAATGTAATGCTGGGCATGGCTGGCTTCGTTCAGCAGCACGTCTAATGGTGGAATATTGCTGTCCCATTCGATCAGGGTGGCGATCGGCCCCGTTTCACGCAGGGTCTTGTTATAAAGATCCCAGACAGGCCCGGTCACATGACTGTCGTGTGAATCAATCAGCAGCAGGTCGTTTGCCCCATCGCGGCTTTCCGTATAGCCTGCCAGATGAATTTCACCGACACGGTGAAGTGGCAGCTCGAATAGCATCTGCCGTGGGCAGCGATTATGGTTGACGCCACTGATATAGAGATTGTTCACGTCCAGCAGTAGCTCGCATCCGGTACGGCGTATCACCTCGGAGATAAAGTCAGTCTCGCTCATGGTTGAGGCACTGAACTCGATGTAGGTGGAGGGGTTTTCCAGCAGAATGGGACGACGCAGCGCATTCTGTACCTGATCGATGTGTTCGCAGACCCGCGTCAGCGTGACATCGGTATAAGGCAGCGGCAGCAGATCATTGAGAAATAGATCGTTGTGCGTCGACCAGGCAAGGTGTTCAGAAAAAACGGCTGGCTGGTAGCGTTCAACCAGCGCAGCAACACGTTGTAAATGGGTCTGATTCAGAGGATTTTCTCCTCCGATGGACAGGCCCACTCCATGAATAGAGAGCGGATAATCCTGGCGAATGGCGGTCAGAGCTTGATGAAACGGACCACCCGCAACCAGATAATTTTCCGCGTGAATTTCAAAAAAACCAATGTCGGGTTTATCGCGCAGAATAGCGCGAAAATGCTCCGGTTTTAACCCGATCCCTGCTCTGGCCGGAAGCCTATTTAGCATGAGGTGATCAGGAGCATCACGAGAGACGCTGTGTAAGGGTAAAGAAATTGTCATCGTATGAGCTCCTGCCTGATGCCGGAATTACACTTCTTTAAATGCATCCAGTTGACCAAAACCGGTCGGGGAGGTCGGAGACTTCATTTTTACGCAGGAGCCCGCGGGTACCATTTTCCAGGCATTACCTTGATAATCCTTTTTTGAGGTACCAGCACAGGTGGTGCCTGCACCTGCTTTACAGTCGTTTTTCCCTTTCAGAGAAACGCCATAGCATTTCTCCATTTTGCTGCCGGAATTCGCCATTGCTGAAGTGCTTGCCGTAATAAATACGCTGCCTAAAGCCAGAGCCAGTAATGCTTTTGTCGTTTGCTTAGTCATAGAACGTTCCTTTTATATTTGTGTAGAAAGTGAATTACTGCTTTGCTGAAACAAGCATTTGCTTCACTCGATTAGTCGCACTACACATTAATTTCTTACAGTGAATATGAGAAAAAATATAATTTTTTTATAGTTAACTGATTTTTAATGACTTATTTTTGTGAATCAGATATCGGTCTGTACAAGAAACAGGCTTATTTTAGGATGTTTTCTATATGTTCATCGTAGTAGGCGTGAAAGCGGGGTGGGTTGTGGTCGCCATAGTACATTTGTATCAGGATGCCAAAAAACTTCCGATTAAACCTCATAAAAAGCAGGTGTTAAAAGTGGTAAAAACAACGGTCAAAGCCTTATACCGATTAAAACTAGAAGGTAAAACAGCGGCCTTTAATAATGGCTTAAAATTTGCCCGTCATAAAACTATTAATGGAAAATGAGAAGCAAAAATTGTTTTTGTTAATGGTTATATTCCCGAAAAAAGTAAATGTGAATAGGTTAATCAGGTAATATATTTTCCAAAATGAATCGCTTTAATAATATTTTCAACCACAGAATAAACCTTTTAATAAACCAGTTAAATAATCGAATATAAAAAATCGGAATACTTTAAATAGGTCAGTTTAAGCTTGCTTTATACCCATCATCTTTCAAGTTGCTTCTTTGTTGGCTGCACTCACTCACCCCGGTCACATAGTTATCTATGCTCCCGGGGATTCGCTCCCTTGCCGCCGCGATGCATCTTGAAATCCATTGGGTATACACTGTTTTAATCTGTCCAATCGTATTGCTTTTCTGTCTGATTAAGCTATCAGGCTTTTTACCATCGATGATGTAAAAATACGCCTCATTTTTTAAATGGATTTTTCTGTAGCTTGAAATGCGCACGTAGTAAACGTGCACATTTTATCTCTTAATTATTAAGGATGGGCAATAAAGCCAACAGCTTCATACACTTTATCTAGCGTAATTTGGGCACGGGCTTTTGCCTTCGCTGCACCTTCCGCCATGATTTTATTCAGCAGGACTTCATCGTTACGGAAATGATGGAAACGTTCTTGTAGCTCAGTTAGCATACCGGAAACGGCGTCAGCAACAGCACTTTTTAAATGACCATACATTTGGCCTTCAAATTCTGCTTCCAGTTCAGGAATAGTTTTGCCGGTAACTCCCGCGAGGATATCTAATAAGTTGGAAACACCCGGCTTTTGTTCCAGATCGTAGCGAACACGAGGGGGTTCTTCTGAATCTGTGACTGCGCGTTTTATTTTTTTAGCGGCTGATTTTGGATCTTCCAACAGCGCGATAACGTTGTTACGGTTATCATCTGACTTGGACATTTTCTTTTCTGGATCTTGGAGGGCCATAACACGGGCGCCACCCGTTGGGATAAACGGCTCTGGTACAGCGAAGATATTGCCATAAATAGCATTAAATCGTTGAGCAATATCACGGCTCAATTCAAGATGTTGTTTTTGATCGATACCCACAGGAACTTGGTTTGTTTGGTATACCAAAATATCCGCCGCCATCAGTACCGGATAGTCAAACAAGCCTGCATTGATATTTTCGGCATGACGAGCTGATTTGTCTTTAAACTGAGTCATGCGGCTGAGTTCACCGAAATAGGTATAACAGTTTAGAACCCAGCTTAACTGAGCGTGTTGTGGGACATGAGATTGGACAAAAATAGTACTTTTCTCTGGCTCAATACCACAAGCCAGGTAGAGCGCTAGTGTGTCCAGAGTGCGTTTTCTCAATTCTTTTGGGTCCTGGCGGACTGTAATTGCATGTTGGTCAACAATGCAATAGATGCAGTCATAATCATCCTGCATTTTAACCCACTGACGTAACGCCCCCATGTAGTTACCGATGGTTAATTCACCGGAAGGTTGTGCGCCGCTGAATACAATAGGTTTTTGGGAGTTTAGTGTTTCAGATACAGTGGGTTCATTCATTTTATTATGCTTCCTGAAGTTTTAAAGATGGGAGTCCAATGATGGATAGCAGATCCGAAAAATTCGTTAATATGCAATCTGGATTGCTTAATGCAATAGATTCACCGTAGTTATATCCATAAGTTAAACCAACACAAGGGCAACCAGCCGCTTGTGCTGCTAAAATATCATTACGGGAATCACCGACAAAGAGCAGTTCTTCCTTACGCAGTCCGAATGTGCCCATTGTTAAATAAATAGGTGCCGGATGTGGCTTTTTCTCTTTAACATCATCACCACCTAACACTAATGAAAAATATTCACTGATGTCTAAAGAAGCCAACAGAGGAGCAATGAAAGGTGTTGGTTTATTGGTGATGATACCCATTGGCAAGTTGTGTTTTGCCAGTTCAGCCAATGTAACTTTGACTTCCGGGAACAGTTGGCTGCCTGTTGTTACGGTTGTTTCATAGAAACGGTCGAACAGTTCACGGGTTTCTTTATGCAGTTGGGCAGTCAATTTAACTTTGGCCCATGTTAACGCACGTTCGACCATAATGTCTGCGCCATTACCTACCCAAGCAGCAACCCGTTCTTTTCCCGCAGCAGGGAGACTTTTGACTAACAGCGCCTGATCCAGTGCATCAGCCAAACCACCGGCGCTGTCTACCAGTGTGCCGTCCAGATCAAAAGCGATAGCACGAATACCTTTTAATACCTTACTTGCCATGAGATACCTTTGACAATTCACTACGCATATTATCAATAACAGTTTTGTAATCAGGCTGGCTGAAAATGGCTGAGCCAGCAACAAACATATCTGCCCCTGCGGTTGCTGCTGCAGCAATATTGCTAGCTTTAATGCCACCGTCTACTTCAAGACGAATATCATAACCGCTTTCATCAATGATTTTACGAACCTGACGCAGTTTCTCTAGTGTTCCAGGGATGAAAGATTGACCACCGAAACCAGGATTGACCGACATCAATAGAATGATATCCAGTTTATCCAGGACATAATCAAGATAACTCAGAGGCGTTGCAGGATTGAATACCAAGCCAGCTTTACAATCATGCTCTTTGATGAGTTGTAAACTGCGGTCAATATGCTCACTGGTTTCTGGGTGGAAGGTAATGTAAGTTGCTCCTGCTTTGGCAAAATCAGGGATAATGCGGTCAACCGGTTTTACCATCAAATGAACATCGATTGGTGCCGTGATACCATAATCTCTTAGAGCCTGGCAGACCATAGGCCCGATAGTCAGGTTAGGGACATAATGGTTGTCCATTACATCAAAGTGAACAACGTCAGCCCCTGCTGCCAGCACCTTAGCTGTATCTTCACCCAGCCGCGCAAAATTTGCAGATAAAATGGATGGGGCAATCAGAAAGTCTTTCATTATCTTCTCCAAATCGTTTCTATCATCCCTTAATTGCGAGGCAAAAGGGGAGTGGATAAATCAGCGATATAATGCCAAAAGTTCGTCTACCTTACTGCGGGCAAGGATATTCCTGCTGATAGTACGACGGGCTTTGACAATATGAAGTGAAGCCTGATAGTACCATTTTCGCGTCATTGGCGTATCGTGGTTGGATATCAAAACAGGAATTGCACGTTCTGATGATAACTTAAATGCAATATTTGCCAAATTTTCCTGATCTGCAATGTTAAAACTATTGGTGTGATACGCCGTAAAGTTCGCTGTTGCTGACAAAGGAGCATAGGGGGGATCGCAATAGATAACCGAGCCTTTATGTGCTTCGTTCAACGTATGTTGGTAGTGCTCACAGATAAAAGTCGCATTTTGGGCTTTTTCAGCAAACCAGTGTAATTCTTCTTCAGGAAAGTAGGGTTTTTTATAACGGCCAAAAGGTACGTTAAATTTACCATGAGAATTATAACGACAGAGGCCGTTGTAACAATGGCGATTGAGATAAAGGAATAACACGCTGCGATGGAACGGGTCAGCGCTTTGGTTAAATTGCTCCCGTAACTGATAAAAATGTTCGGCTGTATTGTATTCTTGGGTAAACAGAGGCTGTGTGTGGACGATAAACTCATCAGCCCTGAGTTTTACTGTGTTGTACAGGTTAATCAGGTCGCTGTTGATATCAGCGAGGATATAGGAATCGTAGTCTGTGTTCAAAAAGACAGAACCTGCGCCAACAAATGGCTCTATCAGACAACTACCGGCTGGCAGATGACGTTTGATATCATCTACCAACGGGTATTTTCCACCGGCCCATTTTAAGAAAGCGCGTTTTTTTTTCATGCTGTCAATTAATTACTCAATCATTCCAGAGCCGCAGATTGTACTCTGTTTAGGACAGCATATCAGCGCCTAATAAATATTGTTTTATTTTCTTAGGTCTTGTTGCACTTGCTGCATTGTTCTAACCCAAGGTTTTTTCACCTGAATCTCGGCCGGTAGAGATGAAACAGCCCGTTTAGCTTCAGAAACGGAACGGTAATCACCATGAATTAAAACAAACCAAACTTTTCCATTACGTTTAGTTTCATAAACTTTGTAATGGGTAAGATTATGCTTTTTAGCGAAAGCGGTCAGTGTATCTGAGCGGCTGGCACTACTTAATTGCAAAGTATAGTGGTTTGCCGGGGTTTTTAATTGATCACTACTGGTGCTACTGACCACATTGTTTTTACTGCTAGCATGATTTGTCGATGGTTTTGATTTAGCCGGTGTTTCTGATTTCAGTGGACGGATATTTTCTGATTTCTGCTGTACCGCTGGTGGCGGTATTACTGGCTGTGATTGTTGGGCTTGATTCAGATTCTGTACTGCGTGATTTATATTACTTTGTTGTTGAGTCAGTGCATCAGGAATATTTCCTGGTAATTCAATGCGCTGATTTTGGGTTTCACCATTGTCAGTTTGAAGCTGATGAGGTTGAGTTGAAGTACCACTGACAGGAGGAACATTGATTTCCTGTGGTCTGTTGATTGTATCCGTGGTGGTATTCTCTGATGTTATGGATTGATTGTCATTATTGTTGGATGATGAACCTGATAAATCAATATTCTTCTCGGCAACATTTGGCGATTGCTGTTTTTCATGTTCAGTTGGGGCTTTTAAGGCAGAACTGATAGCAATAATCAGCAGTAGCAGCACTAAAATCCCAATGCCGAGCATCATTTGCTGACGTGAAACCGCAAATTTGGGTTTGTTTAATGGCTGACGCGAGCGTGAAGGACGGCGATCTGAGGTATCTGGTCTAAACTCGTTATTTGCTCTTTGTTCATTTTCTGATTTGAATTCGTCCATATGCCCTCCAAACAGAGCCAATACTGTCAATTGCAATTTGAAGTCAGTCCGGCAGGCTGACTTAACGAAGATAGAAATTTGTCTGATAGAGTCGTTATTTTATGACACAACAACCAGATGTATGCAAAAAAACATTTATACCCGTTATCTTTCAAGTTGCCTCTTTGTTGGCTGCGCTCACTCACCCCAGTCACATAGTTCTCTATGCTCCCGGGGATTCGCTCCCTTGCCGTCGCGATCCATCTTGAAATCCATAGGGTATAATACAATAAGCGTACAACTTACTTAAAATTTACATATTTTCATACGGTAAACACTGACGGATAGCGTCAAGAACACAGTTGTGTTCAATATCTGAGCGGAGATCAGCTTTACCTATTTTTGTTGGAAGAACCAGTCGTAATTTACCTGCTATAACTTTCTTATCTCGCATCATATGTGGGAGGTAGGCTTCTGGTGGCATGTTTTGTGGCCCGTGCACAGGCAGATTTGCCCGCTCCAACAATCGGATAATACGTTGAGTATCCTGTTCAGAGAAATTATCAACAAGCTGAGCTGTTCTTGCTGCCATGACCATTCCGGCGGCAACTGCTTCCCCATGTAACCAGACACCATATCCCATTTCTGTTTCGATGGCATGACCGAAGGTGTGACCAAGATTCAGCAGGGCACGCAAGCCACTCAATTCTTTCTCATCTGCTGCGACAACTTCAGCTTTCAATTCGCAGCAACGACGGATGCAGTAAGCCATTGCTTGGTTGTCAAGAGTCAGGAGTTTATCCATATTATCTTCAAGCCAGCTAAAAAATGCGCTGTCAAGAATGATACCGTACTTGATGACCTCTGCCAGACCGGAAGAGAGTTCGCGGGCTGGAAGCGTTTGCAGGCAATTAAGATCGACCATCACAGAGACTGGTTGATAGAATGCACCTATCATATTCTTGCCAAGGGGATGGTTTACTGCGGTTTTTCCTCCGACAGAGGAATCAACTTGGGCAAGAAGGGTGGTAGGCATTTGAATAAAATGAACACCACGTTGATAACAGGCAGCGGCAAAACCAGTTAAATCACCGATTACGCCGCCACCGAGAGCGATAAGCGTTGTGTCCCGGCTATGGTTATTTTCTAGCAAGGCAGAAAATACGTCATTTAATACAGAAAGAGATTTGTACTGTTCACCATCAGGTAGAATCACTTCATCTACCCGAATCCCAGTTTGCTGCAAGGTGGCTTTTACTTTTGCCAAATACAGCGGAGCTAGGGTTTGATTCGTCACCAGCATAACTTGCTGGCCTGCTTTTAATGGTGCAAAAGCAGAAGGATCGTCAAATAGCCCTTTTGCAATGGTAATTGGGTAACTACGTTCCCCTAAAGTGACAGTGATCTTTTCCATAAGCAGCCTTCGCCTTAATTATTTATCGCTGTACAGACTTGCTTGAATCAGTTTTTTTCCAGTAACTCAATGATTTGGTTAGCGACAACTTTAGCGCTCTGTTCATCGGTACGGATAGTGACATCAGCAATTTCCTCATACAGAGGATTACGTTCGTTCGCTAAATTTTCTAAAACTTCACGTGCTGGTGCATCAACTTGAAGTAAGGGACGTTTTTTATCGCGCTGAGTGCGTGCTAACTGTTTTTCAATGGTGGTTTCCAAGTAGACCACGACCCCACGGGCAGACAGACGATTACGGGTTTCTCTGGATTTCACAGAACCTCCGCCAGTCGCCAGTACAATGCCTTGTTTTTCAGTGAGTTCGTTAATCACTTTTTCTTCGCGTTCGCGGAAGCCTTCTTCGCCTTCCACATCGAATACCCAGCCCACGTCAGCTCCGGTACGTCGCTCAATTTCTTGATCGGAGTCATAAAACTCCATATTGAGTTGCTGAGCTAACTGACGACCAATAGTGCTTTTGCCGGCACCCATAGGCCCAACCAGAAAGATATTACGTTTCTCTGCCATGTTTTTGGTATTACTAAGACTATTCGTTAATGATAACCCGCCCCGCTAATCAAATCAGCAGCGGGACCTAAACTGAAACCTCATGAGCGGTAATGTGAGATCAGATAACAAAATTATCTCAGTACATCAGCCAGTTTTGCAACTATATAAATCAACGACGAGCTTTTTGTGACGGAAGCTCTGGTTTCATTGGCTGATTATTGTGATGTTAAACCCGACCACTCAATTAGTTAACTCTTGTATGCTAAATCGGACTCAGCGTCAAATCTATAAACAGGATTAGTTGGAAAAATCTGCGCATCATCATACGGAATAGTTAAGTTTTTTATATCCAACTCACTGATATAATGGTTATATTTTTATTTTTGATCAAATGTCCATCAATTGAGGTGTAATAAATATGACTAACTCACGTCGGCTGTGTTTATGACCTTTTTGGTTAAATAACGAGCCGAGCAGTGGGATGTCTGATAGATAAGGCACCTTCTGGGTTTGCTCGCTTTTTTTCTGTTGAAAAATTCCACCGAGAATAAGTGTTTCACCATTTTTTACAGTAACTTGAGTTATTATTTCTTGTTTATCGATGGTTAAATTTTCACCTCCTCCTTGACTTATTGAGATCCCTGGCATGTTTTGACTGATTTTCAGAGAGAGCCTGATTTTGTTTTTTCTCAGTATATGAGGGGTAACTTCCATTCCTAGTACGGCTTCTTTAAATTGCACGGTACTTTTCTCTTTTTCTTGGCTGACGTAGGGAATATCAGAGCCTTGTTTGATGCTGGCTAGCTGTTGATGTGAGGCAGTTAGTCTTGGACTGGCGATAATATCTAGTTGGTTTTCTTGTTCTAAGGCACTGAGCTCCATTTCCAGCAAACTGGTGTGAATGCGGGCAATATTGAACGCAAATCGATGCATGTTATCGTTGGCTGCTTGGTTGATATTGAGGCGGTTTATACCCGTTGATGTATTAATCTGCTCTCCTATCGGCATACCCCAGTAAATACCGAGTTCATGTAATGCTTCTCGGCTGCTAGTCACAATATGTGCTGTAATCTGCACTTGCTGCTGTGGTGTATCTATCTCTTTCAGCCAGCTTTTTATCTGTGCGATGGCGATGTGGGTATCCTGTAAAATCAGACTGTTAGTTTCAGGATCAAAATCAACTTTACCCTCTTTTGTTATCAGGGCGGGCGTATTTTGCCTGAGATTCATGGCGATTCTTTCTGCGTCTGCATAGTGTAATACGGTTGAGAGGGACTGAATTTCGGTCTCATTGACTGATTGATCAAATAACTCAACCGATTGCTCTTCCGTCTCTATCATCGGGGGAGCAAAAGGATTTCTTATTTCTGCAACAACAATAGCGGGCAGAAAAAGGATAAACAGAATAAATTTTTTAGTCATAAAATTCCTCATGTGAGGTTTCTGACAGGGTGATTTTGACGTTTAGGGATTCACCTGATGGTGAAATGGAAAGCTGTTTAATCAGCAGCGGTGGATATAACGTTTGTAACGCTTCAAGAAAACTCAGCATCTGTTCGTAGTTCAAACAAATTGTGATTTGCCAGAGCGTTTTTTCCCCTTCTTTTTTACGTTGCCACTCAAGAACTTGCGCACCAGAGTTTATCAATGGCTGTTGTAATTGTTTTATTGCGGTAATTTTTACCGCATTTTGTCGTGGCTTACTGAGTTTATTTTCTATTTGGTTAATGTGTTGTTGTATATCTTCCAATCGTGGTAGCTGATTTAGTCGTTCATTGGCTACTTTGGTATTGATTTGTTGGGCGGCTATTTTTTGTGTCAGGCTATTTCTCTGTTCAGCTTTTTCTTGCCAGAAGAAAAGATAAAACAGAATCAGAAATGGCATGATAATAGCTTGCTGCCAGATAAAGAGCAGCCAGGTTGGTTTGGCAAACCACCATAGATAGTCACTTTTTATCATCGGATATCTCCGTCTGCCAGTTAGCGTCAATAATAAATTGCCTGATTTGTTGTTCGGTAGTGGTCATCTTTTTTAGTTGAATTTCAGACAATTGCCCGTTGTTTTCAAGATTATCCAGCAGAGACGTCATACTGGAATAATCCAGACTATTCGCAACCAGTTTTAATTGACCTGCCTGATCATCGAAAGCGGTTAACCAACTTCCTTCCGGTAATAATTCAGGTAATTCATTAAATAATTGCCAATGTTGTTGGTTCTGTTTCAGCCACGTTTGTTGTTGTTTTAATTTATAGGCCAGTTTGTTGTGAAGATTGACCGCCTCCTCTGTCTGGGTTATCTGTTGTTGCAAATATAATTGTTGCTGGTTGAATTGCTGCCATTGTCTTTGATACTGGTTAATCGTTTCCTGTTGTTTTAATAACATCCAGACGAGCACTGTCAGCCACAATATCAATTGCAATAAGAGAAGAATCGCCCACCAACGATAACGATGTCTTAGCCGGGTTTGGCGCCAAGGTAGAAAATTAACCTGATACATCGTTACTTATCATCCGGTCTGAGTGCTAAACCACCGGCTATCACATATTCCATCAGTTGAATTGGCAGTGGTGGTTGATAGTGACGAAATGCTGTCAACATATCCCAAGAGTAAGTTCCTTCAGGTAGGGCTTCTTGTTGGTAGCTACTGTAGTAAACCGGTTGTTCAGCCATAGATGAAGCAGATAATTGACGGATAATCTGCTGTGGAGAAACAGCCGTATTTGCTGATACTAGATCATAAGCGAAGGGGACATTGGCAGGAGATACCCATAGCCAACCAGATTGTTGCCGGTGTAACAGCCAACTATCAGCGGGAACGCCGGCATATTGCGCGATATAGCGTAGGGCACAGGGGGCTATATCAATGGCGTCTGGAAATATTCCTGCTTGTGCAAGACATTGTAGCCAGAGGTTGAGATCTTTCTGGCGAGCGGCGCTGATGTAGGCGTTTTGTTCAATAATACGGTAATCCAGCGCCAGTTCTCGGGTATTAAAGGGAAATTGTTTTTCGGCACTGGCGTTGATAAACCAGCCTTGTTCCGGCTCTTTAAGATTGATATCTGGAGGTAAAATCAGACTCCTCTGCAACGTTTGTTGTACAGGTAGGGCGAGTCTGAAACTGATTTTTTTAGGTAATTCTTGGCGCCATTGATTTAAAATATCACATAATATTTCTGGCCGTTGTAAACGGCCCTCTGGCATGACCGCATCAGATAAAAGATATTGCCAGCAGTGGCGAAGCTGCCAGCCATCTCGGCGTTTTATAGCTGCGACGGCGCGAAGGATGCCATTTTGGATGTCCAATCCGACATACCATTTTGGTGAATACATATATCGATCTCCATATCAGTAATTTTAATAAAAGACCATATTCAAGGTGCTGTGTAACCTTTATACTACGCGCCGATTGTTTATAAACCACCCGACTAACGTGGCATGGGAAATTTCAGGTGAAGTTCGTAAAGTATTTTCTAGTCTTTGTCGTGAGTTGCATTTTTCTGGGAACGGCCTCGATTTTTGGTATGTACAAATATATCGAGCCTCAGTTACCTGATGTGGCGACATTAAAGGATGTTCGATTACAGACACCAATGCAGGTGTTCAGTGCAGATGGCGAGCTTATTGCTCAATATGGTGAAAAGCGCCGTATGCCTCTTGAGCTGTCCGAAATTCCACCCATTATGGTGAAGGCGTTCATTGCAACGGAGGACAGCCGTTTTTATGAACATCACGGGGTTGACCCTGTAGGGATTATCCGGGCAGCCTCTGTTGCGATGAGTTCAGGTCATGCATCACAAGGGGCAAGTACCATTACTCAGCAACTGGCGAGAAATTTCTTTCTCACTCCTGAGAAGACGTTGATGCGTAAAATCAAGGAAGCTTTTCTGGCCATCAGGATTGAGCAATTGCTGAATAAAGATGAGATCCTCGAACTCTATCTCAATAAAATTTACCTTGGTTACCGGGCTTATGGTGTTGGGGCTGCGGCTCAAGTTTATTTTGGTAAGAGTGTCAATGAGTTGACACTGAGTGAAATCGCCATGATTGCTGGTTTGCCAAAGGCACCTTCTACGTTTAACCCGCTTTATTCTTATGGCCGAGCGATTAACCGCCGGAATGTGGTTCTGAGCCGTATGCTCAATGAGGGCTATATTACTCAGCAGCAATATAATCAAGCTAGAAGTGAAAAGTTGGTTGCTAATTACCATGCACCTCAGATTGCTTTCTCTGCGCCCTATTTGTCCGAGATGGTGCGTCAGGAGATGATTGAGCGTTATGGTGAGAATGCTTATACCGACGGTTATAAGGTTTATACCACGATTACCCGTAAACTTCAGTTAGCTGCCGTGGATGCGGTTCGTAATAACCTCATTGATTATGATGTGCGTCATGGCTACCGTGGGGCGCAGGAAGTTTTGTGGAAAGTGGGCGAACCTGCTTGGGATCGGGAACAGGTTGTTAAGAAGCTTAAAACCTTACCAAGTTATGGGTCGTTAATGCCGGCTGTAGTGACCAGAGCAGGTAGTGATCAGGCGATAGTGATGTTGCCTGATGGCAGCAGTGTAGAATTGCCCATAGCGGGTGTCCGTTGGGCCAGAAAGTTCAAATCTGATAGTGCACAGGGTGCGGTACCTCGTAGTGTGAATGAAGTGGTTCAAGTGGGTGAACAGGTTTGGGTTCGGAAAGTAAAGGATATTTGGTGGTTGGCACAAGTGCCGGAAGCTAATGCTGCTTTGGTCTCTATTGATCCGAATGATGGTGCGGTGAAGGCGCTGGTTGGTGGGTTTGATTTCAACTTGAGTAAATTTAACCGTGTCACTCAGTCATTACGTCAAATTGGTTCTAATATTAAACCATTTCTCTATACCGCAGCGATGGATAAAGGGCTGACATTGGCTTCATTGCTGAATGACTTACCAATTAGCCGTTGGGATGCAGGAGCTGGTACTGACTGGCGTCCGAAAAACTCACCACCGACTTATGTTGGGCCAATCCGTTTGCGTCAGGGATTAGGGCAATCGAAGAATGTTGTGATGGTTCGAGCAATGCGAGCGATGGGAGTCGATTATGCCGCTGATTACCTGCAACGGTTTGGTTTCCCGGCACAAAATATTGTACGTACAGAATCTCTGGCTTTGGGATCACCATCATTCACGCCAATGCAAATGGTACGAGGGTATTCGGTCATGTCCAATGGTGGCTATCTGATCGATCCTTACTTCATTACTAAGATTGAAAACGAAGATGGCGATGTTCTCTTTGAGGCTAAACCGAAAATTGCATGTCCGCAGTGCGATATTCCAGTCATTTATGGGGATACGGTACGTTCAATCGAACTTTCTGAAAACTCGATTGAGAATGTTGCTCAATCTCATGTCAGCCAACAAGAGATATTACCGTTACCTGAATTGGAAAGAGCACCGGTAATTGATAGCCGTGAAGATGCGCAAGAATATGCTCCTCATGTTATCAGTACTCAGTTGGCATTTTTGATCCATGATGCTTTGAATAGCAATATCTTTGGTGAGCCGGGTTGGTCTGGTACGGGTTGGCGTGCCTCACGCGATCTGAAACGTCGTGATATTGGTGGTAAAACTGGGACAACTAATAGTTCAAAAGATGCTTGGTTCTCAGGTTATGGGCCGGATATTGTCACGACGGTTTGGATTGGTTTTGATGACCATCGTAGAAGCCTTGGCCGTACAGCAGCCAGTGGCGGTGAGGCGGGTGCTAAGAGTGCGCAGCCAATTTGGGATGATTTTATGAAAATTGCACTGGAGGGGGTTCCTGAAAAAGAAGTCACACCTCCTCCGGGGATTGTTTCTGCCGTGATAGATCGTAAAACAGGTAAACTTGCTGGCGGCGGCGGAGATACCCGCAGTGAATACTTCATTGACGGCACTCAACCTACAGAAAGTGCGGTGCAGGAAGTTGGCACAACTTTAATTGAGAATGGTGAAAGTCAGGAGCTATTCTGATGATAGCGCAGGCACAACGGAAGCGCTGTTGTGCCTGTGAATTTCAACGGTGTGTTAAGTATTTTTGTGCCAGAAATAGGGCGCAGACATTGCGCGCTTCGTTGAAATCAGCGTGATCCAGTAATGACATCATATCTGCTATTGGCCAACGTATTTGTGGTAGTGGTTCAGGTTCGTCCCCTTCCAGGCTTTCTGGATAGAGATTTTCGGCAATAACAATGTTCATTTTGCTAGAAAAATAGGATGGGGCCATAGTGAGTTTGGCTAATTGTTCTATGTTTCTGGCGCCAAAACTGACTTCTTCTTTTAATTCACGGTTAGCGGCTTCAAAGATACTTTCCCCAGGGTCGATCGCGCCTTTAGGGAAGCCCAATTCGTACTGCTCAATACCGACTGCATACTCACGAATAAGCAACAATTCATCCCCAATGACCGGGATTATCAGAACAGCTTCCCGATTGGCCGGACGCATCCGTTCATAAACGCGTTTTACACCGTTACTAAATTCGAGATCAACTGACTGAATATGAAATAAACGTGAATGGGCAATGTCCTCTATGTTGAGGATTTTAGGGTTTTTCAGGTCATTCATAATTGCCCCTGATGGTTTAATATTGGTTGAGTTGAGTGCCTGTGCATTATTACGTCATAAATTATTTCATTAACCTTATATTTTATGATGAAATTAGGTACACTCCATAGCTTGACTAAATATGGCCGATTATTTTGATAAATGATAGTGATTATCGCTGGTTATTGTTGTTACTGTTATCTTTATCCTCTTTGGAAATAGATCTATATTGTATATAGTTTAGCGCGTTATTATGTAACTCATTGTAAAATAAATTAAAAAATAAAAATAAATAGAAATAACCTAATTCAGAACTTAACGTGTAGTTGCTAATTTGCAAACAACAATAGCAAGATTGTCATAGGTATGGGGATAAAATGAGCGTAACAGTCGTTATATTGGCTATCTTGATAATTAGCCTGATTGTCATGGCTTCCTTTCTGATTTTCAAATGGAAGCTACATGATAACGCCCGTTATCTGCCTTCTGTTGCTGAACCAACCTATCGTAAACTTAGTGCTGATGAATACCAGGCTATTGAATGTTATTTGAATCGAGTGTTGCCGCCAGTTGTAACGGACCGTATTAATAAAACAAGTTGGCCAATTCTGATGGGTAAAAATGATATGGTTTATACTATCTGTCATTCCATTACCCGGTTTTCTGTTGCCTCAGATGAACGACATAGCTGGCGTTATTATATTGATATGGCAGAAATTCATTTGCCGTTTTTCCTTGAGCCTTTTATTAAACAGCAGAATATTATTGATGTTGTTCACACCGCGACAATACCATTGGTTATTTCGATTAATGGTCACTTTCTGAAAGATTTTCAACAGGATTTTCCTTCTGCTCCGGTAATCTCAGATATATCTCATCAGCAGGCATCGATCCAAAAAAATGGTGAAACCAGCGTAAAGTTACAAAATATTCGTAAAGAGACATTGGAAGAATACCGGTTGAATCACTCATCGGGTATTTGGGAGGGGGGATTTTTGTGTTTCGGATTTTTCATTTGGTTTCTTGCGTTACTTTCACCGGCACTGCTTTTGCCGTGGCTGATGTTGATTGCAGGTAGTTTAGTCGTTGTCAGTTTTTGGCCATTACTTTGCCCACTCTCAATATGCAGGCGCCAGGATATTCACTGTTTTACCGGTATACCCAAACGATGGGGATTATTTGGCGAATTTGAACAAGGACAAATGAGTAATATTTCTCTTGGTGGGATTGATTTAATCTATCCTCCTCATTGGGAGCCCTATGTTGATCACTATTTTGATCAGAAAACCAATATTGATATTTACACTAACGGTCAGGTAGTCAGGCAAGGGCATTGTCTCTCTTTGCATGATGAAGAGAAAAATTACCCTTATCGTCGTTATGGAAAAAATCTCATGATGATCGTTAGCTGCTTGCTTATTATGTTACTGCTCTATATTTATCAGCCGGTTAGTGTACCGATGAAACTCAGTTTTGCCTGGTTGCGTGGCAGCAGCACAAAAGTTATCACTGACGCTAATATGATGGAAGGGATGGAATTGCGAGTTGGGGATATCCTGAAAGCAAAAGGGGTTGGTATGTGTTATATGCCCCCAAACAATATGAACGGTAAAGGCGACACCTATTTTTCTCCGTTCGATTGTTCGGGGATATATTGGAATAGGGTTAATCCACTGCCAATACCAGAATCAGAAATTATAGAAAATGCAGCTAAACTGATTACAACTGTTAATAAACAATTACGTTTACAGGAAAATGGCGATGTAATAAATCCAGATTTTACTCAGGAGATTTTTAAATCTGGTATGATTTTATTGGATGATTTCTCTGATATTGTATTGAAAACTAAAAAATTATGTGAAAAAGAAACAGACTGTTCACGATTGAAAAATGCTTTGGTTAACTTGGGTAGTGCTAATGATTGGCTAACTTTGTTAAAGAGTGCAGAAAGTGGCAAGCTGGATGGTACTCATGTTTTATTGCGTCCGACAGGCGCTGAAGCTTTGGGGAAATTGGTTGATGCGACGACATCATCATTTATCTACCGGGAAATAGATAAAGTTGCAATGCTGCTTAATAGCCCTTCTCCTGGCGGTGTTCTACTTATCAGTGATGAAGGCAAACAACTGGTTGAGTATATAACGCCAGCCATCATCTCTTATGACCATCGTGTGTTGGAAGACCATAGTGCGTTGGAAGATCATAGTGTGTTGGAAGATCATAGTGTGTTGGAAGATCATAGTGCGTTGGAACAATGGCATGAGTTACAGCGGTTATCGGATATGGTATTGCAAACACCCTTTGAGACAACGGGAATTGTCACGGAATTGTCTGTAGATAGTAATGGAACCCGCCGGATTGTGTTGCATAGTGAACTAGATGCCATGACACTTGCTCGTTGTGTTGGTACCACTATTTTATTCTTGGCTCTTTTTACGACCTTAATCATTAATTTTGTGCTGGTTGTTAAGAAAAATAGGCAGAACAAACAACGTCTAAACAAAATCAAGCAATATTACGATAACTGTTTTAATACACTTTTTCCGCCTACACGTTGGCGATAATCGACAATGGTATGTTAGGCTTTTTTATTCGCCAAAGCTGATAGTGAGAGGAAAAATGAAGGGTAATTCAGACTCCGATCAAGCTATCCGTCTGGATAAGTGGCTGTGGGTGGCCCGCTTTTATAAAACACGGGCTATTGCACGGGAAATGATAGACGGTGGTAAAGTTCACTATAATGGTCAAAGAAGTAAACCGAGTAAATTGGTTGAACCAGGGGCTGAAATTAAACTGCGTCAAGGTAATGATGAACGTATAGTTGAAGTTCTTGCGCTAAGCAATCATCGGCGTGGGGCGCCGGAGGCGCAGCAACTTTATCAAGAAACGGAAGCGAGTATTGCTAACCGGGAAAAAATGGCAATTGCTCGAAAAATGAATGCATTAACTATGCCTCATCCTGATCGCCGACCGGATAAAAAAGAAAGACGCACGTTGATTAAGTTTAAGAACACCAAATTAAATGGGCAGGAATAACCTGCTCGAATGAGAGATATTTATGTTTAAACAAGACCAATTACACCGTTTTTTATTTGAGAATTATTCTGTACGTGGTGAACTGGTTTTAGCCAGTGAAACTTACCAGCATATTTTGGAAAATCATGATTACCCGCAGCCGGTACAGCAATTATTGGGAGAACTGTTGGTAGCAACTAGTTTATTAACTGCAACACTGAAATTTGATGGTGATATTACGGTTCAGATTCAGGGAGATGGCCCGGTCAAACTGGCTGTTATCAATGGTAATCATCAGCAACAAATACGTGGTGTCGCTCGTATTGATGGATTAGTGACTGAAAATAGCAGTTTGAAACAGATGGTGGGTACCGGCTATATGGTTATTACCATTACGCCAACTCATGGTGAGCGTTATCAGGGAGTGGTTGCGTTGGAAGGTGAAACACTGGCGGATTGCCTTGATGATTATTTCAGACAGTCTGAACAGCTACCGACTCGTCTATTTATCCGTACTGGCATTCAAGATGGAAGCGTTGCTGCTGGTGGTATGTTGTTACAGATTCTGCCAACAGCGGAACAGGGGAGTGCAGAAGCTTTTGATCATCTGGTGCAACTTACTGCAACCATTAAAGGTGAAGAGTTATTTTCATTGGAAGTTAAGGAGATCTTGCACCGCCTTTATCATGAGGAGGATGTCATATTATATGAACCGCAAGCGGTTGAATTCCGTTGTACTTGTTCTCGCCAACGTTGTGCTGACACATTAGTCACACTTTCCGATGAGGATGTTAATCATATTTTGCAGAAAGATGGCAACATTGATATGGCGTGTGAGTATTGCGGCACGCACTATATTTTTGATGCTGATGATCTTGCTGCAATCAGAATAGAAAAAAAGAACCGGCTCCATTGATATTCTATCTAAACACACTTTTTCACCTTTTAAGGCGCGGATCCGCGCCTTTCTATCAAATCCATCATAATACTCAAAACTGTTTTCGTACCTTTGGCCCAAGATCAAACTTAAAAAAATAGTGGGTTTTCAATTTTTTGATAACTATCGCTGTTAATTAATCATAACTATTTATTATTGCTCACAGAAAAAGCGTGACTACCCACCAGGAGCAATGACATGAGTGTTAAAGGCATTACCCCGCAGGAACTCGCGGGCTACGGAATCCATGATGTTAACGAAATTATTTATAATCCAAGCTATGAGTTGTTATTTTCAGAAGAAACCAAACCTTCACTCGAAGGCTGCGAGAGTGGCACTCTGACCAACCTGGGGGCTGTGGCTGTCGATACGGGGATCTTCACGGGTCGTTCCCCCAAAGATAAGTACATTGTTCGTGATGATATCACCCGTGACACCGTATGGTGGGCTGACCAGGGAAAAGGTAAAAATGATAACAAACCATTACAGCAGGAGACATGGACATATCTGAAAGGCTTGGTAACTAAACAGCTTTCAGGCAAACGTTTGTTTGTGGTTGATGCTTTCTGTGGTGCTAATGCAGATACACGACTGAAAGTCCGCTTTATCACAGAAGTTGCGTGGCAGGCCCACTTTGTTAAAAACATGTTTATCCGTCCGTCAGATGAAGAGTTGGCTGAGTTCAAACCAGATTTTATTGTGATGAACGGTGCAAAATGCACCAACCCGCAATGGCAAGAGCAGGGTTTGAACTCTGAAAACTTTGTTGCGTTCAACCTGACAGAGCGGATGCAGCTTATCGGTGGTACTTGGTACGGTGGCGAAATGAAGAAAGGGATGTTCTCTATGATGAACTACCTGTTGCCACTGAAAGGTATTGCCTCAATGCACTGTTCTGCCAACGTGGGTGAGAAAGGGGATGTTGCGGTCTTCTTCGGCTTGTCTGGTACAGGTAAAACCACACTTTCCACTGATCCAAAACGTAAGCTGATTGGTGATGATGAGCACGGTTGGGATGATGACGGTGTATTCAACTTTGAAGGTGGTTGTTACGCGAAAACCATCAATCTGTCCAAAGAGGCGGAACCTGATATCTACAATGCGATTAAACGTGATGCGTTGCTGGAAAATGTTACTGTACTGACAGATGGCACGGTTGATTTCAATGATGGTTCAAAAACTGAAAACACCCGTGTTTCTTATCCTATCTACCATATTGAAAACATTGTTAAGCCGGTTTCCAAAGCGGGCCATGCAACTAAGGTCATCTTCCTGACTGCGGACGCATTTGGTGTGTTACCTCCGGTATCTCGTTTGACACCTGAACAGACTCAGTATCACTTCCTATCTGGTTTTACGGCAAAATTGGCAGGTACTGAACGTGGTGTGACTGAACCAACACCTACATTTTCTGCTTGTTTTGGTGCCGCATTCCTGACTTTGCATCCAACCCAATACGCGGAAGTGTTGGTAAAACGTATGCAGGCCGCAGGTGCTAAGGCTTATCTGGTGAATACTGGCTGGAATGGGACGGGTAAACGAATCTCGATTAAGGATACCCGTGGGATCATTGATGCCATCCTAAATGGTGATATTGAAGAAACTGATACCATTACATTACCTATTTTCGATCTGGCGGTTCCGACAGCGTTGCCGGGTGTTGATACCGAAATTCTTGATCCACGTAAGACTTATGCAGATAAATCTCAATGGGAAGAGAAGGCGAAAGATTTGGCTCATCGTTTTGTCGACAACTTTGATAAATATACCGATACCCCGGCGGGGGAAGCTTTAGTGAAAGCGGGTCCTAAACTGTAATTGTCAATTCTTTAGCCTCATCCGTTAGGGTGAGGCTTAATTTGATATTTATGTCGGAGGAAGGTCAAACAACAATATTTCACTATCGTTGCTGCTGCTAAGTTGAAGATTGATTTCATCTCGGATAGCCAAACCATCGCTGGTGGTGGCTTTGACACCATTAACTGTCACTTCGCCACGAATGACTTGTATCCAAATATAACGGCCTTTTTCTGCGACATATTCGGCGGTTTCGTGATCCTTAAGTACCCAACGCCATAAAGTCATATCCTGAAATACTTTCAGTGAACCATCCCGTGCATCAGGCGAGAGCACCCGTTGGCGGTCTTGTACATCATCAAAGCGACGTTGTTCATAGCGCGGTGTTAAACCCGTTTTACTTGGGATGATCCAAATTTGATATAGATGTAATTGGCAATCACTGTTCGGATTGTATTCTGAATGGCGAATGCCGGTACCTGCGCTCATAATTTGGAATTCACCGGCAGGTACCCGCTCTTTATTTCCTATACTATCCTGGTGTTCAACGGTACCGGAAAGAACATAGGTCAGTATTTCCATATCTTTATGCGGATGGGTACCAAAACCTTGACCTGCTTCGATGAAATCTTCATTAATGACTCTCAATGCTGAGAAATTCATAAAATTAGTATCGTAATAGCTGGCAAATGAGAAGGTATGCCAGCTAGTTAACCAGCCATGATCGGCATGGCCGCGATCTGATGCTTTGCGTAAATGGATCATATTCAAATCTCCTCAATGGTTTTTACAGTCTAATTGAGAAGAGATAGCATTAAAGCTTAAAAACCTGACTTAAAAATTCAAATATTTTGAACAGTTGGTGATTGGGTTAATTAATAAAAAGAAGCCAGCACTTGGCTGGCTAAAGTAAACACTGGAAGCAATGTGAGCAATGTCGTGCTTTCATTTGTATCCTAAAGGCAGTTCATCTGAAAGCGATACGAATGATAATAATTATCACTATCGATTGTAAAGTGTTTTTTCTGGTCAAATATAGAATAATGGTGAGGATTTATCTTAACTGATTGATAAATATTGATATTTTTATAGATATCGGCGTGATGCCCAAGGGAAAGAAAACCCTTTCGCCGAGTTGATTGATTAGGTGATTACCTTAGATTATTCAGTAAATTTGACATGATATTAAGAGCCTTGACAGGGGTTACCGTAAACCCTTATTAGGGGGTCTATCTATCGAAATAATTTGATCAGGAGCTGAAACATGCTTAGACAAAATAAGCTAGAGCTGGAGTTTCATTTACCATAGTCAACTATTTATTTTAAAAAATGTTTTGATGAAATAATTACGCTATAATGAATTTTAATATGCTGCTCAATGCCACATGTTCTCTAAAATTCAACTCATCCTGTTTAATAGCCGTTTTCTTTATATATTCTGACTGTATTTTAACGTCATGAAAGATATCTTTTCAGGTAATTATATGTGGCATTTTTTGGCGTGGATTGTGTTAACAGGTTTGACTATTTGGGGAATGATTAATCATTCACTAAATCAGAATTATCAACAACAAACAGTTTCATTTAATATTCTTTATCGAGAGCTGAGTGAAAAGCTGGCACAACATGACGCGATTGTATCACTAACGGATACTAATATCGAATTAGATCAGCTACAGGAAAACTTTCCTCAAATCGTCGGATTACAAGAGATGCCAATGGAGGTATTAATATTCCCTATAATCAGTGAAGAGGGAAAGGGAAGATATTGGCTTAATAGTAAGCGCGATAGTATCCGGTTATTAATAGATCTTAATATCCTGATGAAAGATCTATCATTATTGTCACAATTTCGAATGGTACAACTGGATTGGGATAATCGCCCATTGATTACGTATGGACTGGAGAAAGAGCACTATTTTTGGAATTGGGAGAAAAAGTTAACCAATCGTCTTCAGCCTTTTGTGCTTAAAGTGGGTAACGATCAACAATGGTCTAAAATTCCGTGGGGTTATATTGTTTGTCTGAGTTTTTTATGGGCAGTGATTATCTGTTTTATCTTTTTAATTCAGAAGAATAAAAGGTTGAGGAAAATTTCCGATTTACGAGCACATTTCTTTGAATTTACCCGCTTAAATACAATGGATGAAGTGGCAACAGGTGTTGTTCATGAATTAAATCAGCCTTTGACGGCGATTATGAGTTATAACCAAACCGCATTGCGGTTAATGAAAAAGCAGCAATATGATAAAATATCTCCAATATTGGATTCATCAATTTTGCAAACTCAACGTATCGCAAATTTATTGACACAATACCGTCAAAAACTGACGGCCGGTAATATTATTTTACAACCTGTGAATATTCAAGCGATATTAGGTCGAGTTGAGATATTGCTCGAAAATGAAATTAAGGCCGGTAAAATCAAGGTAATAAAGCATATTTGTGATGAACTGCCAATGATATCTGCCGAGCCGTTGTGGATTGAGCAAATATTTCATAATTTAATCAGCAATGCCATTCAGGCAGAGCAAGAGCAAGGTCAGTCAGAATATCAAAATTGGATCTGCATTGATATCACCTATATCGATAACATGATAAAAATTGTGATAACAGATAGTGGCCCTGGATTAAGTGATGAAGCTTTAAATAACGTGTTTATTCCATTCTTCACAACACGCCAACAAGGTATGGGGTTGGGAATGACGTTAACAGAAACATTAATTCATAAACTTGGTGGTGATATTAATGCTGAAAATTGTGAAACAGGAGGAGCGCGTTTTATTATTTTGTTACCAACTAATAAAGGTAAGGAGAAATAATGGCGACAGTAATTTATCTTATTGATGATGATGAAGCGATCCGTGACTCATTATCTATGTTATTAGAAACAATGAATTGGCAGGTAAGTTCATTTCCTGGTGCACAAGAATTTCTTGATGAAATTGATAGCAAGAATATTGCAGCGCTTCAGGGATGTATTTTATTGGATATTCGTATGCCGGGAAAACCTGGATTGGCATTGCAGGCCGATCTTTTAAAACTCAATAGTACATTACCGGTTATTATCATGACCGGACACGGAAATATTGATATTTGTCGTCGTGCTTTTAAAAACGGTGCTTTTGAGTTTTTAACCAAACCTATTGATGCAGATTTATTAATTGAAACAGTTTCAAGTGCATTATTATTTCATCAGAAAGTATTTAGGCAACGTCAGATATATGAGCAGTTGAAAACGAAATTTAGCCAATTATCTGAACGTGAAAGGGAAGTGATGAAAATTATTTTGGAAGGTAAAACCAGCAAACAAATTGCTCAACAGTTATCGTTATCACCACGTACTATTGAGGTTCATCGTGCCAATATATTTCATAAATTGGATATACATTCTTTACCACAGTTAGTCAAAGAGTATGAATTATTTAAGTCATTATCTTATGACTAAGTATTTCTACTGAGTCGAATAAGTAATTGGCCGAATAGCTATAGCCGATAAATCTCATTAAGTTAGAACAGGATAATTCATCAACTTAAACTTAATGAGGTTTACCTATGAAACATTCTCTTTTCTATACTGTTTTGGCAGCAGGTTTATTCGCTCAATCTGCTTTTGCTTCATCACTAATTACTGAACATAATATTACTCTTGAGGTAGCAAATAAATTAGCTTCTGAAGCAATTCAATCTTGTGCGGCTAATAACTACAACGTAACGGTTTCTGTTGTTGATAAAAGTGGGGTTCTGAAAGTGGTTCAGCGTATGGATAAAGCCGGATTGCATACCGTTGATGCGAGCAAAATGAAAGCTTATACCGCGTTATCTACTCAGAGAACGTCAGAGGACGTAATGAAAACTGCGCAATCAAATCTTGGTGCTCAATATTTAGGGGATATTCCAGGCTTCCTATTACTTGGTGGTGGTGTTCCTGTTAAATCTAGTGATAATCAAGTGATTGGTGCAATCGGTATTGGTGGCGCTCCGAGTGGTTCTTTAGATCAACAGTGTGCTTTTGATGCAATTCAAAAGGTTTCATTGGACTAATCTATTATTATAGGGAGTTAATATCTTACAGGATAATATTTTTTCATAGGATGAAAAGTTAAAAATAAATTTAAGTTTCTTAGCAAAACCGTTGTAAACCCCCGTCCAGTGCGGACGGGGATATCGGGGAAAGGGGCGCTGGTTTCTATCGATGCTATGGAGTGTCAAACCCAGATAGCGCGGGAACTCCTTGATGCCGGGGCAGATTATTTGTTAAGTGTCCAAGATAATCAAAAACATCTCCACCGAGCGATTCAAAAGGCGTTAGAAACTCAACCGAGAAAATGTAGTGGAAAATATCGCGATATTGAAACGAATTGAATCGAATATACTGAAATAAGAAGGCAGAAAATTAAGTATAAGAAAGAAACGTATACGAGCCTGGATGAAAACTTAATTTCTGGAATAAGTATTATAAGCGGGATTTTCTAATCTGGATAATATTTGATCATTCATTGACGCCCCTTATGTTTTTAAGTTGAAATATAAAAATAACTCGCAATAGTCATAAAAGTGTCATAAAAATAATACAATTTAAGATAGATCTCTGATAAGAATTATTGTACTTTAACCTTGAACTTGATTTTAAGGTTCTTACATTAAAATTAATCTGGAGTATAAATTATGAAAACTCAAAAACCTTTAGTTAAGACTTATGGCTCATTTATTTCTATCACTTTACGTAAAAAAGCGGCACCTGCTGATGGTATGCATGCAAGAGGTGTTCGTCGCGGATAAACTTTAAAAATAGAGATAAGTAAGGAGCGCAGAAATTATATACCCTATGGATTTCAAGATGCATCGCGACGGCAAGGGAGCGAATCCCCGGGAGCATAGATAACTATGTGACCGGGGTGAGTGAGTGCAGCCAACAAAGAAGCAACTTGAAAGATGACGGGTATAAACCTTATTTATCTCTTATGATTTATTGTATGCACTATATACCCAATGGATTTCAAGATGGATCGCGACGGCAAGGGAGTGCAGCCAACAAAGAGGCAACTTGAAAGATAACGGGTATACATTGGAATTTACATTAGATATGAATAATACAGAAGAAAAATTCTTTATAAAGAAAAGTAATGTAATCTTTACAGATTTAGATGAACAAGAAATAATATTATTGGATAAAGATAATGATATATACATTGGGTTAATTGGTGCAGCAAAAGATATTTGGACTTGTAATATGGAAGTCATCTCAATATCTAAAATCATTAAGGAGTTACAAATAGATAATGATGCCGATTTAGATAACTTAAAAGAAGCCCTTTATTTATTAGAACAAAAAGGATTGATATTTGAATATACTATCTAATGAAATGAATATGCTTCTAAATATACATAAGTTTATCAAAGCAATGAGTATCT
Organism: Photorhabdus africana; assembly: GCF_035181445.1. Classification (NCBI taxonomy): domain Bacteria; kingdom Pseudomonadati; phylum Pseudomonadota; class Gammaproteobacteria; order Enterobacterales; family Morganellaceae; genus Photorhabdus; species Photorhabdus africana. The sequence goes on along the minus strand of NZ_JAXBVE010000015.1, from coordinate 77,162 downwards.
TAGAAAATAGCAATTTAGTTTATACAAGATTAAGCATGCAATTTTATGAAGATTATTTAAAAAAAAGACAGAAAAACAATATATTAGACCTTAATAAAAAAGTCTTCCATATAAAAAATTTTTTGAAAAAAATGCATGATAAAAATGGTATGTACAAAGAAGATAGTACTTGTTATACGCTATCACTTTGTATACAACTATATTTGTATTCAAATGGTTATGATTCAACATTAATTTATGGGTTAACGAAAATTGACCAAAGAATCTTTGGACATGCATGGATTGAATTAAAAGACTCTAGATTTAATAAAGAAGTATTTTTTAATCCAGGCCGAGTAGCTTTAAATGAAATGAAAATAATTGATTCTAAGATAATGGTTGAGGATTTATTAAATTATGTCTCTAAATAAAAATAAATCGTTCTGGATTGTCACAAATTTAGAAAATCAAAATAATGATATTTACGTTAGAAACGTAAAAAATTTCTATGAAAATTTGAGTGATAGCCATGATTTTATAAAATATCAAGAGCAAAATCATTGTTACATTGCTATATCTTCAAAAATCAAACCACTAATTAGTGATATAAATAACAAAAAAATCATTTTAGACGGATGGATAAAAGAAGAAAGTCTAAATTCAATCATAACAGGCAAAGAAAACAATGAAATATACGGAGAGTTCTCTCTAGCATATTTCAACAATGAAGGATTGAATTTTTTTACAGATTTTTATTCATCAATACCAATATATTACTTTCAGAATAAAAACCACTATATCATAACGAATGACATAAGGGCCATTATTGTATATAGCGAATTTACGGTAGATGTAAATTTTGAATCAGTCTTATATCACCTTGGTAATGATATTGCTATAGGTGAAAATGAATTGCCAGACAATAATACCTTCTTTATGAAAATAAAGAAGGTACCTAAAGGAAGCAGGTTAACTATAAAAAATAATAAATTATCAATAAAAGAAATTATTGATTATAATTTTGAAATTGATACATCAAAATTTATCAAAAAAGACTTTATAAGTCAGTTTAAGGAAAAATTTAAAGAATCAACAATAGATAGAATGAATAATGGTTTAACTGCAATTCATTTTAGCGGCGGATTAGATTCAGGAAGTATATTAGCAACAGCAATAGAAAACGATTTAAATTATTTATGCGTTAACATAGGTTTTAAAAATAATGATTTAATGTATAGTCAAGACTCGGAGATAGTAAAAAAAGTATCAAAACGTCTGGATAAACCTTCTTATATTTTATGGGCTGATAATACCTTAAGGTTTCAAAACAACTTAATAGATAACGATCCCCTGTTATATATCGATGGGCCAGAGCCACGTTCGAATAGTTTAGCATGCCTACAAGTAGATCAATTAATAAATGAGTTAGGTGCTGTTCAGGCAATAACGGGGGAGTCCGGTGATGTGATTTTAGGTGAACAATTTGATGAAGTAATATTAGATTCTTTAATTAAATTTGACTCTGCTAAAAATGCATTTAATTTATTTAAAATAATAAATGAACAGCAAAGAGTATCTCCTTACAATATAAAATATTATATAAATCTCTATAATCTTTTTTTATCTAAATTTAATAATAAATTAGCAAAAAGAACATATGTGAAGACACAGTGGAAAGATGAAATAGTTAAGGCTCCAGAATATATTTGTCAATCAAAAAATTTTTCAACTAACAAACTATACAGTGATCAATATAAAAATATGCTAGATGGACATAGGTTTATGTTAGACTTTTTGTGGCCAAAAGCCAGGTACTTTGATTCTTTGAGTTTAAACAGCTCTATGACTCATCCTTTTTTAGATTTAAGACTAGTAAATCTCGTTTTTAAAATACCACCGCATGAGCATTTATACATCGAATCAATTAAGTATGGTTCATACTTTTCAAGTAAAAGATTAGCCAGAGAATCATTCAAACAAACATTACCTGAAATATTTAAATTTAAAAAGGAAAAAACATCCTATGAAGGAATGACAAAAAAAATACTATTAAATTCCAAGCCAGGGTTAAATGAATTATTCCTTTCTTTTGATAGTTGTTTAGTTTATAAGATGGGATTAGTAGATAGAAAAAAATTCATAGAAGCTCTTACTATATATTTATTAAAAGCAGAAGATGGAAATTCAACCTTTGACGAAAATTATCAATTTATACACAGTGTCATTACTCTTGAAATATGGTTAAGAAATATTACTATGGAGAAGAATAAGCTTATTGAACGAATTAAACCAAGAAAAATCAACATGAAAATTGACGTTGAGAAGATTAATTAATTATGAATAAATATTTAATACCTAAAAATATCTTCAATATATTGTTAAATGGCAAAAAAAAATATTTAATTCTTATTGTGTTTTTTCAAATAGCACTAGGTATTTTACCTGCTGTTATTTTATATTTAATGGGTTCTGCAATTAACAGTTTAAATGATGAAAGCATATATTTAATGATAATATTATTTTTATGCATATTAGTTGTTTTTATTGAAATAATTGAAATTATTGAAGCAGTTGCATCAAGTATAATAAGTGATTTTGCTAAGAAAAACGTAAGAGAACTTCTAATAAAAAAATCCTCATCACCTAATAGTATAAACCATCTTAATGAAAAAGAATTTCAAAATAACTTTTATTTAACTGAGTTAAAAATAGATCATATATCAGATTTTATTGGCGATATTTCACAGTTTATGACTGGCTTTATAAGTATACTTTCAATTTCCACCTTATTGTTTAATTTAGATTGGTGGATACCTTTTACAATTATAATTGGAATGTTTCCTATTATTTATGCAAGATTCAAAGCCGAATCAAAAATTTGGGAAATTGAAACCCACTTTTCTTCTGAATTTAGTCATATATCTAAATACTATGAATGTTTAACCAGATTTGAATCCTCATATTCTATAAGAGTTGATAACTTTAGAAAAATTTTATTTTCAAAATGGGATTACACCTATAATCTAATATTGAATAAAGTATTTAAAGAGCGATTTAATGGGATTTTATTTTTAATATTTTGTTCTATACCGGGTTTATTTTTATTAATTTATACACTATATAAGACAAGAGACAGTATTGACCCTACACCTGGAAATCTAATGATTATATTCGGTTCTATTCTTCAAATTAGAACTAGTCTAACAATACTTATAGCCAATTTCTCACAACTTATTTATGGGCTTTTATCAACATTATCTCTTGATGAAATTGAAAACTCAAACTATCATTATAATGATATAGTATTTAGAAATGATGATGAAAATATTATATTCATGAAAAATGTTGATTTTTCATATAGTGAGAGCAAAGATAAAGTGTTAGATAACATCAATTTGAAATTCAAAAAAAATCACACATATATACTTGATGGTGAAAATGGAAGTGGTAAAAGCACATTTACTAATATAATTAGTGGGTTGTATTCAAATTTTTCTGGTGAAATTTTTTCAAATATTCAAACTGATAAAACATTGTATATTTCTCAAAATTTTAAACCTTTACCTATTACATTTAGAGAATTCATTGATCCTTTTAATAAATTCAACAATGATGAGATTATTAGGGTCTTACGTATTTTTGAATTAGATTTTATATCTGAAATAAACCTTAACTACTACCTAGTTGAAGGTTTTGAAGATTACTTAAAATTATCAGGAGGGCAATGGCAAAGACTTTTAATGGCAAAATCATATTTAAACTATTTTAATTACGAGCTAATTTTACTGGATGAAATAAATTCAGCGCTAGATTCAAAAGGTAACAATCTATTTTATATGCTTATAAATTATTTAAATTCAAAAACAACTTTAATCATAATTAGTCATAAAAAAATAGCAAGTCATTTAAATGTAAAGCCTATTAAAATTGAGCTTACTAAAAAAAGAAGATAATATTATGGCAATCAAATTAGGCAATTTTACTGAAAATTAATATTCTGAGTATTCTAAATGGTTTCTTTAAACAATAGAAATGCACTTTCTTTTTTTAGAAAAAATGGATGGAAATTTTAAGGTATTGAGGATAACGAATATGTCAAAATTTTCTTTGAAAAATAAAATATTTTACATCATGAGTGTTTTTTTATTGTCTTTTTCAGTTGCTCTTTCAATGAAGATTAGCCATGCATCATCTAGAACAAATGATATTGACACTCTTTTTATCTATATTATAGGCGGAGATATGGAATCCGATTTTAAAATGGCGACTGATGATATTCAGGAGATACTTTCTGCCAAAAAACCTGATAATTTAAATATAATAATTCAAACTGGAGGCTCTTTAAATTGGCATTCATCACAAATAAAAAACAATTATATTCAGAGATGGAAAGTTGTTAATAATAAATTAGCGCTAATAGAGCAACTCCCTAATGCAAATATGGATGATCAAAATACTTTATCATCTTTTATAAAATGGGGATTGGAACACTTCCCTTCTAATTCATATTATATTTTCTTTTGGGGACATGGTTTAGGGGCAGCAGGTGGTTATGGTGGCGATGAGAATTATGGTAATAAAAAAATGAGTATAGGTGATATGGCACTTGCATTTAAAAACAGTTCGATTAAACAAACTACATTTGAAATAATTGGATTTGATAACTGCAAAATGGCTAATATCGAAACAGCATATGCTCTTAAATCTTACGGTAAATACCTGGTTGGTTCAGTTGATTACACGCATAAGAATGGATGGAATTATAAAGATATTATTGAATCGTTTAGTTTATATTCTTCTTCAGAGGCCATTGCATCAAAAATTTTATCATCTTATATAGAACAGTCTATCACCCAAATCGGTGCTTCTGATGATATTCAAGGTTCTGTGATAAATTTAAATCAAATAAAAGATGTTGCCGAATCCGTTGATAGGATATTTTATAAATTATCTTCTCATATAAAAGATCCAAGCTATATTTATAAAATAAACAAATCAAGAAGGGTTACCGAAGACTATGAAGATGAGGCAAACATGATTGATTTATATGATTTTGTAAAAAACATTAAAACCGAATTTCCGAATACTCTATCTGATATGGATTTAACTTCACTAGAAAATTCTATTAGCAAATCAATTTTGCTGAACATGAAAACACCTGAGCATCTAAAAGGTAAAGGTTTATCAATATATTTTCCTTTACATAATATTTGCGATTATCCAGACTTCTTAGAGAAATATTTTAATAACACTAATTATTTTTCCACAAATTATAGATATAACATTTACAAATATTTTTTAATGAATGATGAAATTAAATGCAACGAAGTTATTCTGAAATCCAATAATTAGATGAAAAATCCCCGAATTGAGCGTCCGGTGATTGGCAGGACAAGATTCAATACAAACTCTCCCGGACAATGTGACCGGGGTGAGCGAGTGCAGCCAACAAAGAGGCAACTTGAAAGATGACGGGTATAGCTCGCGCTATCGGGGATGCGGGCTGGCATGGCTTCATCATACAGCGCAAGGGCACAACACAATTACAGGCGGCGGGGAGCAGTTACTCTAAATATGTTCGTTGGGATATATACCATCGAACATATTTATTGATTTCTTTCTCACCAAAAAAATATTCATTATGAAATGCCAGTATATGAAATAGTTCTACTGTGTTTTATGCTACTTGCTTAATATTACCGATGGTAACGGAAGTTGGTTAGTAATAACAGTAACTTGACAGCAGATTTAATATCTGGAGTAATATATATAAATTCACACCAGTCTTATGTAATAAAAGATCATTACATTATTATCGTGCGCAATATCACGAAAAAGTATCTCCTCCTAACGCCTCCTCCCCCTTAGTATCAAAACTAGGAGGATGCTGACTCATCTGAGACATTATTTAATATTTCATTCCTATTTTATTAACAATAATATCAGCGACGATTTATTTCTATTAAAAAGGTCTGATTATGGTAGCTCCCTTCTGGAAAAGGGCTTACCTAGCCCTATTAAGCAGTACATTCGTTTTGCTACTGGCTAGCTGTGATAACAATCGTTCTTTACCCAAAACCCCGGAGGAACCGATGGCGCATATCCCTAATAAAGTCCCCAGTGAAGCTGCCACTGCCGGCAATTTTCAGGCAGTGATCCACTTGGTGGATATTGCTAAATTAAGTCAAAGTCCAACAACGAACCGTGACTACAGTACCAACACCCTCTACTTATGGAACGATAAAAATTGTGATGCCTTGGCTTCCCCTTCATCAAGCTGGAACGACACCAGTGCAACTCCCACGGGTAGCGATAGCTATGGGCCTTATTGGGTGATACCGTTAACCAAGAACGAGGGCTGTATTAATTTTATCGTGCGTGATGGTAACAACAATAAATTGATCGACAGTGATCTGAAAATCTCCTTCTCCGATTTCAGTAACCGTACCATCTCTGTAATACCCGGTAGTAGCCAAATCTATAGCAGTCGTGCGAAAGCCTTTAATTCCGTATTTGGTGTTTCTCAGGCTTCGGCGCATTGGGTCGACAACCAGACGTTGTTATGGTCAGGTGGCGCGGATAAGCCTTATGTCCGCTTATATTACAACCAGAATGGTAAGGTGGAAGCTAATGATGAAGGCAACTTCATCGATAGCTATCTGACGTTAGTGCCGACGACTCTGAGCCAGAAGACGGCTGAGCGATTCCCGCATTTGAAGAAGTTAACAGCGTTCCGCCTGCCTGAGGACACGGATGTTGATACGCTGCTTACCGGTGATCTGGTGGCATTGGCGACCAATGAAGCGGGTTTGCTATTGTCGGCGACTCAAGTACAAACGGCTGGTGTGCTGGATGACCGCTTCGCTAACGCTGCTGACACACTGGAATATGGTGCGCTGATCAACGATATCGGTGTTACCTTCCGCTTGTGGGCGCCTACTGCTCAGCATGTTGGGTTGGTTATCTATGATGAAAATAAGCAGGTCATTGCCAATCATGCAATGAATCGTGATCCTGCTAGTGGTTCCTGGTCATGTCAAGGTGAGAAAGAGCTGGTTGGTGCTTACTACCGCTATGCTTTAACGGTATACCATCCATATTCCCGTCATGTGGAGCACTATGAGGTTACCGATCCCTATTCCCACAGTTTGTCCACCAATTCGGAGTACAGTCAAGTCATCAATTTGGATGACGAGGCACTGAAACCACAAAATTGGGATAGCCTGATCATGCCGCGTTCGCAAAATACACCGGCGGACATTGCGCGTATGACCATATATGAAGCTCATGTTCGTGATCTCTCCGTTGCAGATGGCACGGTACCAGAAACTTGGCGTGGTAAGTATCTGGCTCTCACCGCTGACAACAGCGATATGTTCAAACACCTTAAGACATTGAGTCAGGCAGGGGTGACTCATATGGAGCTATTGCCAGTATTCGATGTGGCTTCCATTAATGAATTCAGCAATGAAGTGGCTGATCTAAATCACCCGTTTAGCCGTTTGTGCCAGGTTAACCCAAAGGTGAAAAATAGCCGCTTCGCTAATTATTGCAGTAGTTCACAGACTGTGGGGGAGGTATTGCAGGAGTTACTGCGTGGTGACAGTGCTAATAACCCGCAAGTACAAGAGCTGAATGCAATGATTGCAGAAACCGACTCCTACAACTGGGGCTATGATCCGTTTCATTACTCGGTACCGGAAGGTTCTTATGCCACTGATGCGGAAGGTTCGGTACGTATAAAAGAGTTTCGCGCCATGATTCAGGCCATCAAGCAACAGGTGGGGATGAATGTGATCATGGACGTGGCGTATAACCATACCAACGCAGCCGGGCCGACGCACCGATCCTCGGTATTGGATAAGGTAGTGCCTTGGTACTATCATCGTTTGGATGAGATAACAGGTAACGTTGAATCCAACACTTGTTGTCACGATACGGCTCCAGAGCATCGCATGTTCGCTAAACTCATTGAAGACTCGTTGGTGACTTGGGTTAAGGACTATAAAATCGACGCGTTTCGATTTGATTTAATGGGCTACCATCCTAAGGCGCAGATGTTATCGGCGCTGGCAAAAGTACGCGCAATTAACCCATCGGCCTATTTCTTTGGTGAAGGTTGGAACTCCGGGCAGGATGACCGTTTCGAGATTGCTTCACAAATTAACCTAAAAGGCACAGGGATTGGTACTTTCTCTGATCGACTGCGCGACGCGGTACAAGGTGGTGGACCGTTTGATTCCGCTGACACTATTCGTGTTAACCAAGGGGTGGGCAATGGTGTTGGAACGTTACCTAATGAAATGGCTTGGTTAGGCGCTAATGAGGCGCGTCATCTGGCGGATCTGGTACGTCTTGGCATGGCGGGCAATTTGGCTGATTTTGTGCTGATTAATAAAGATGGGGCAGTGAAAACAGGTAGAGACATTAACTACAAAGGCGCTATAGCCGGTTATGCCGCTGATCCGATTGAGGTGATCAATTATGTCTCCAAACATGATAACCAAACGCTGTGGGACATAATCAGCTACAAAGCGGCCCGTGAGGCGAATTTGGCAACACGAGTTCGTATGCAGGCAATATCCCTCGCTACAACGTTCCTTGGGCAGGGGTTGGCCTTCGCTCAACACGGATCGGAGCTACTGCGCTCAAAATCTTTTACCCGTGATTCCTATAATTCCGGCGATTGGTTTAATCGTGTTAGCTATACCTACCAGGATAACAACTATGATGTTGGTATGCCGGATCAGCGTGTTGATGGCGAAAATTACGCATTGATTGAAAAAGTGAAAAATGTGGTAGATAAACCGGGCAAAACTGAATTATTACAGATGACGGCTTTTTATCAGGAACTGGCGCGTTTGCGTCAATTTTCACCCCTGATGGCTCTCGGCGATGGTGCATCGGTTAAACAACGCGTTGATTTTCGTAATGTTGGGCCGCATCAGCAGCTTGGCTTGCTGGTGATGACCATAGATGACGGTAATACTACGGGTGATGACCGTGATTCGCGATTTGACGGTCTGGTAGTGATGATTAATGCGGCTCCACATCCTGCCACAGTAAGAGATCTTAACGTCAGAGGGTTGAAGTTGAATGATATTCAGAGGGAACTGGGCCACACATCTCTGGCGGCGGGTACCCGAATTGCGAAAGATGGCTCGGTCACGCTGCTGGCTTGGTCAGTAGCAGTGCTGGTTTTACCGCAAGATGGGAAGCGTGGTATTGGTTTGCCTGTCCGTAGAAAGTAACGCTCAGGAATTTTCCATTGTTTGCAGCGGGGCGGTTTGTCCAGACCGCCCATTTTTACCTTGAAAGGGGACTCCCACCGCTTTTCTTGTTGATGATAATTTGAGACATTGTTTATCTCCTTATTATATTCTTACATTATCACTCTTTGTTTTTCGTTATCATCTTGCTGCTTTCTTCACAAAATAGATGGCCTTATAAGCTTAATTTTCCCATTGGTCACAGCGCTTAATCGTTATAAAAGTCAGTAATTTATGTTGACATAATAAAAAAATGTGATGATATGATTTTATTCGATTGCGAATTATACAAAATTATTGGTGGTAGCTTTTTACTTATCACCACACAGAGGGAGGCAAATTGAATTTCCAAGGGTTACAGGCAAAGTACCGCCGTCTATTTCAGGAAAGTGCTGCCTGGAAACTGTTGAGAGCTGATAATGCTCCTGTAATTTTGGCATTTTTGGGGGAGTTATTTTCCGAGGATAGTGAAGTCCCTTTTAGTCGTGCCCGCGTGTCACTTGATGCAGAGTTGGTACGCTGCCGTGAACTTGGCCTTTGGGAAACTGAAACGGGAGCGGGTACTTATCTCAATAAATGGATTCGGGAAGGCTGGTTGCGTGAGATGGATGACACATTAACTAAAACGGATGCCAGTGAAATTGCACTCCGTTTTAGCCAGGGGCTTGATGAACGTAATTCAGGAACCAGTGCGTCTCATCTTCGAATTGTGCAGGAAGCGGTTAGGGACTTTGCAGTCGCGATTAGCCCAAATGCCGATGAGCGTGTCGCGCTTTTGGAAGATAGAAAATCCGAGATTCAGAGAGAGATTGATGCTCTGAGGGCTGGCGTTGTGACCGAATTAACCGAGGCTGAGCAGCGGGAAAGAATTCGTGAAATTTACCAACTGGCTTCTGTTTTAACGGGTGATTTTCGCCGTGTTGAAGATGAAATTCGTCAGTTGGATCAGGAAATTCGTATTCAAATTATTGAGGGGGACTCCACCAGAGGAGATATCCTTCTCGCTGTTTTGGAAAAAGAAGCATTACTGGCTAAAACGGATGCTGGTAGTGCGTTTGAAAGTTTTTTTGATTTGTTATGTGATCAAAATAGAACGATGGAGCTACGAGATCAGCTTCGAAGTATTTTAAGTCGCCCGGTCGCAGAACACTTAAGTACCCAACAGCGCCAATTCTTAAGTCAGCTCATGAGAGAACTGAGCCGCGAGAGTGACAGAGTTTTTCAAATCAGGCGAAGAACGGAAGAGAGTTTGCGAGCTTACATAGAGAGTGGCACTGCTCAAGAAAATCGTGCTGTTGATAGATTGCTTGGTCAATTGGAACGACTCGCCATTGAATTGAAGAACTCAAGTTATGACTTGCAAACAGCAACAACGCTGTCACTGCCCGTTGGCGCGGCAAGTATTAGCTCTCCTGAAAGCATGCTGCTTAAATCACCTGATGAAAAGCTGGATACTTCAGGTGCTGAAGAACAGCTCAACTCTCGAGAACCGAGTATACAAATGCTGGATTGCCTTGATGTTGTTCAAATTCGATTAATCGCTGAGAGGACGTTAGCAACGTTAAAAGAGTTTGGTCCAATGACGATTGCGTCTATTGCAAATTACCACCCGATTAATTCAGGGTTGGAGGAGTTAGTTGCCTATTTGCGAGTGGCCAAATCTGTCGGGGCTGCATTATTGGAAGAAAAGGAAGCAATTGAAATCAGTGACAAACGGGGAGTTCGTTTGCGGGCGTCTATACCCACTTTCTTGCTGAGTGCCGACCTGTTTCCAGACAGTTTGGATGAATTGGTTCTTTAGACGATGGTGAATAGAAAATGGTTGTAGATATATAGTGAGGGTTGAAATGCACAAAGGTAAAAAGTTGAATAAAGATAATGGCGCCCTCACTACCCTTGGGAAGTCTAATTCCGATCCTCAGGAAGAACAGAAAACAGGGTTCTTCGATCAGTTAATAAAACACCATACTCAATCAGAGTATGACCCGCTTACAGATACAGCCGGCGTTGAATCTGATGTTGCTTTTTCGGTTGTCAATCAAAGCCCATCCTGTGAAGTTGATGATGTATTAGTCAGTAAGCACGCTGAAAATTCAAACAGTGATATGCCGCCTGATGCGCGCCGGGTGCTGGTTAGCTTGCTGCGTCAGGGTGTTATTTTGTCTTCGCAGAAAGCTAAATTGTTTGAATTACTTTGTCGATACCAATGTGCTGTACGCAAACATCTGTCAGAAGTCTATTTGAAGTTAGTCTTAGATGAAAAAGCAGGTGTCGCCTTTATCGCTGGCTTTCAGAATGAGGAAGATACTGAATCATTGGGTATAGATGATGAAGAGGTTGTCTCTCTGATTAGCCGAAGGACGCTCTCTTTATACGATACATTGTTGCTGTTAGTGCTACGTAAACACTACCAGGACCGGGAAACATCGGGAGAGCAAAGGATTATCATTGATATAGAACGTATAGAATCCCATCTGACACCGTTTTTACCGCTGACAAACAGTACTAAATCTGACCGGAGAAAACTCAAGGGCGCTCTTGATAAAATGGTGACGAAAAAAATATTGAGTGCGGTCCGGGGAAGTGAGGATCGCTTCGAAATTACGCCAGTGATCCGCTATGTAGTCAGTGCTGAATTTCTCGAAAGTATGCTTAATGAATACCTGAAAATGGCGGGAGAGAAGGGTATTGAGTTAAATAAGAATGGCAGCAACGCTGTTGATTATCAAGATGAAGAGGAATAGACAGGAGATGAAAATGACTGATCAAACTCTTTCGGCTAATTCATTATTTCACGTTGGTCAAATCAGATTAGCTGAACTCTCAGTTTATAACTGGGGGTCATTTAATGGCTTGCATACCGCGTTGATAGATCCTATGGGAACGCTGGTCACTGGAGATAATGGCGCCGGAAAATCGACGTTTATTGATGGCCTTATGGCTTTGCTGCTTCCTGCCGGAAAGGCAACTTTTAATGTGGCTGCGGCGCAGGGTGATCGTTCTGACCGGACTTTACTGTCCTATATGCGGGGAAGTTTTGGATCTGCCCATGATGGAGCGGGGACGAGAGTCAGAAGTAAGCGTGAATCTGGCGTGGTGACTGGGCTTAGGGCTTTGTATCAGGGTGATGATGGGTCAAAAATCACGCTTGCGGCGCTTTTCTGGATTACTAAATCGACGAATGTGCTTGCGGATGTGACACGCGTTTATGTTGTTGCCAAACGGGACCTAACTCTTAAGGAAATGCTTAATGCTTTTGGGAACGGTAATGCCCGGGCATTCAAGCAATGGCTTCGTGATGACCCGACGATTACGTGCTGTGATGATAATTTTTCTGATTATCAGGAGTTGTACCGAAAGCGCTTGTATATGGACAATAAGAATGCACCTGCACTTTTGTCGCGGGCATTAGGTCTGAAAAAAATTGATGATTTAACTGGGTTGATTCGTGAGTTGGTACTGGAACCGAGTACGGTCAAGGATGATGCTAAAAAGGTCGTGGAAGAGTTTGCTGATCTGGTGGCAATTCATAGTCAATTAGTGGATGCAAGAGCACAAAAGGTGCACTTATCTAGGTTACCTGAACTCAGCGCAATTATCGAAAAAACAACCAAAGAATTTGCGGAGCTGATGGCTGAGAAAAATAGTCTCCCGGTCTACTTTGGGGAGATTTTCGCACAATTGTGGAGTGAAAAAATGACTGATATTGAGGATGAACTGGAAGCGCTACTCCTCAAAATTAGCCAAGCTGAAGAGCAGAAAGTGGATGCGAATAAGTTGGTTGAGCGAAGGCACGAGGAATACCTTCAATTTGGTGGGGATAAAATAGAGTCGCTTAGAAAAGAAGTTGATCATACCCAAGCTCAATTGAATCGGGTGGTTAGAAATTCATCGCAATATCAAACTCATGCCAACGAACTGGCTCTCCCTTCTGTATTAGAGGAGGCGGTATTTCTTAAAAATCAATCCGTAGCATCAACCCGGCTTGCCAGTATTCAACAAGAAGAAGGAGAGTATCAGGACAGGTTTGCCACCATCAGTGCTAAATTCAGTGAGCTGCAAGCAAATATCCATGATATCTCCCAAGAAATTCGGGAAATCGAGGCAAGACCCGATTCCAATATTGATGTGAAATATCAGCAACTGCGAGATGAACTGGTTAATTCTTTAGAGTTAAGTAAAGACCAATGTGTATTTATCGGTGAGCTTATCGATGTCGAAGATCGCGAAAAGAGCTGGCAGGGTGCGATAGAGAGGGCGTTAGGCGGGTTACGAACAACACTTGCTGTGCCACATCATTGTTATTCAATGGTGACTCGCTGGTTAAACGCCCGGCATACGGGTTTACATGTCCGTGTTCAAGTTGTGAATGATTCTACGACTCAAGGCCAATCGGTGGCGTTTAAGTCTGATGGTTATCTAAGGAAACTGGTATGGCGCACTCACCCTTATCGAGAGTGGCTCAAGCACCATTTGCAGCGATTTGACCTGCAATGTGTTTCAAGCACGGAAGAATTGGATCAAACCCCGTTTTCGATGACACAGCAGGGGTTAATGCACATGGATAAGGGGCGCTTTGAGAAAAAAGATCAGCACCGAATAGATGACAGAAGACGCTGGTGTTTGGGTTTTTCAAACAAATCACGTTTAGCCATTCTGAATAACGATAAAAAAGCGTTAACTCTGCAACTGGCGGAAACCAAGAAAAAGGTGAGTCAGGCCCGTCAAGATTTGAATTCTGTTTCTGATCGTAAAATTCTTTGGGAGAAGATCCAAGGTTACCGCTGGGATGATATTAATGCTCCTTACTGGCACGAAAAGCTTTCTGATTTGCAGGCTGACCTTAAGATGTTGGAGCAGTCAGGTGGTGATCTTGATAAGGCCAGAGAGCGTTGGGAGTCGGCTAAAGAGCAGCTAGTTCAAATTCAATCGGTATTAAATCAGCTCAACTCTGATTCTGGTGGCGTTAAAAATACGCTGAAAAATGCAAAAGAAGAATGGAGCAAAGCGCAGGCAAAAGCGTCGAAAGGATTACCTGATTCAGCCAGACAATTACTTGCGATTCGGGTTGGCGTGCTTAATACAAATGATTTAGGCCGAATGTCTGAATTGGTGTTGAAAGTTGAAGAAGATTTAGAACGTCTGTTAGATATTAGCCGAAACAGTAAAGACAGAGCGGAAAGATTAGCCATTAGCATTATGGTTTCATTCAGATCTAATGATAAATGGCAAGTCTTCACGGTTGACTGGCAAAGCAATATTGATGGTTTACCTGATTATCTTAATCATTTACGACAACTGGAAGAGGAAGGGCTTCCCAACCTTGTGGAGCAGTTTATTGAACGTTTGAATAAGCATGCAACGCAGTCGCTAGCGCGGATTAAAACTAAGCTTGAATCTGAACGGGAAGATATCCTTGAGCGGATTGAGATCATTAACCGGGTCCTCAAGCGTACAGAATTTCGATCAGGGACACATTTAAAGCTAGGTTCAAAGAGAGAAAAATTCCCACATGTTAATGAGTTTGAACAACATTTGCGCAAGGTGCTGAGTCAGGTAACCAGTGATGATCATGAAGCACGGTTCCATCAATTGGCTAAGGTAGTTGAAATACTTGGGAAAGCAAGTGCACCAGGCTCCTCAAATACATTGGAAAGTTTAAGGCTGCTTGATCCTCGCTATCAGATGTCATTTTATGCCGAAGAGTTGGATAGTAATACCGGTGAGATTCGTGATGTATTAGAGTCATCCAGTGGAAAGTCTGGTGGAGAGAAAGAGTCATTTGCGGCGACTATTGTCGCGGCAAGTTTGGCCTATGTTTTGACGCCGGATGGCTATGATCGACCGGTTTACTGTACTGTTTTCTTGGATGAAGCATTCTCAAATACGGCTGAAACAGTAAGTCGGCGGGTGCTCCGAGTATTTAGAGAGCTCCATATTCACGTTAATTTGATTACGCCTTATAAAAACTTGAATCTGGCAAGAGAATCTGCTCGTTCACTGCTCATTGCGGAAAGAGATCAGGAAAACCATGACAGCCATTTATGTGAAGTGACTTGGGAAGAAATTGACCGGAGAATGGGCGAAGAGAAGGAGAAAAAGTTGCTTGATGAGGCGGCTGATCTGGGTATTGAGTTTGAGAAACTGACATGAAAAGAGGGCTGTATGAGGTACGTTGGGGGTTATTGCCAGCGCAAGTTAAGAGCATCATTAAGCAGCGAGAGTGGGATAACCTTTCCTCACTAAAAGCCCGATTACTGGGCATCAAGGCATTCCCTATTCGCGTTGGCTTGAAACCGCCCAAAGGAAATTCTGCCATATTAGATATAGCTCATTTTCAACGGTTTATTGAACAGTGGAAATCATTTCCCCATCAAGATCTTGTAGAGTGGTCTGCCAAAAATTTCAGGGAGCTATCTGAACAACGCATTCCAACTTTTGTTGTTATTGAATCGATGCAGTGTCTGATTCAATTTTTAGGGAATGATGCCCTTTCCCGAAGTAAGGTGTGGGAAAGAAATATGAAGCCATTTTTGCGGGTTGATAAAGATCTCTATCCTGCATTGGTTAAATGCATAGATATTGTGGAAAAACTCTCGTTGAGAGATGCGGAATTATTAGCAAGATTGTTGCCACAATTAAAGCAAGGCTTAGGGGAAGGACAATATCTAAGAGCACTGCCACTCATTGGGATTGATACTAAGTTTCTTGAGAACCACCAAATCCTGATCGAAGGGCTGGCCGATATCATTCACAAGGGGGCTGTTTCGGCATCAGGTGGTCTTATCGCTTGGTTGGGATGTTCAATAAATCCTAAAGGTTGGTTAACTATCAGGCCGCTTTGTCGTGCTGCGACTGTTGCGCTTGGGGGAATGCCGATACTACAAATACCTAGTGAATTACTTAGAAGGCATGAACTTCCGGCATCGAATATATTAATAGTTGAAAACTTACAGTCTGGTTTAGCATTACCTGAAATGCCTGACACGATAGCGGTTATCGGCGGGGGGAAAAACATTGCTTGGATGGATGCAGTTTGGTTGAAAGGTAAGCGTGTAGGATATTGGGGAGATATTGATACGTGGGGTTTGTCTATTCTCAGTGATGCCAGAGACAAGTTTATGGATATTGAGCCTCTGATGATGGATGTTGAAACTGTTAAAGCCCATGAAGATAGAATGGTTCCTGAACCAAATCCAGTTGAATCCAATCCTACATTGCTAAATGAGGATGAAGCAAAGTTGTTTAATGATCTTATTTCTGGCCGGTTCCAATCTTCACGTTTAGAACAGGAGCGCCTTTCATCTGATTACATTAGAAACACGCTTACGAATTGGCTGTCCTAATACGGAAGGGAAGCCGCCAGACGCGATGTGTTTTTCTATTTATCAGAAATCGTCACTTTCTTGGTGTACATCGAAATGGTGAGTGATTAGATTGGTGAATCACTGACTCGCAGCACTTTGATATATACCCTATGGATTTCAAGATGCATTGCGGCGGCAAGGGAGCGAATCCCCGGGAGCATAGATAACGATGTGACCGAGGTGAGTGAGTGTAGCCAACAAAGAAGCAACTTGAAAGATGACGGGTATATACCACGATATTTAAATAGCTTATTAATCCAAAGGAATCATTATGACACAATCTCAATACTCCCAAACTCCCCGGCTGGCCCTTACTGATGCTATCATCGACGCCAAAACACGCAAGAATTTGACGTTCGAGGATATTGCACAAGGAACCGGTCTGAGTCTCGCATTCGTTACTGCTGCACTACTCGGCCAGCACCCATTGCCCGCCGATGCTGCGAGGATTGTGGTTGACCGACTTGAACTTGAAGAAGATGCTTTCCTTCTGCTGCAAACTATCCCTGTACGCGGCAGTATCCCCGGAGGTGTACCGACAGATCCGACTATTTACCGATTCTATGAAATGGTGCAGGTTTATGGTTCAACACTTAAGGCGCTTGTCCACGAGCAGTTTGGTGATGGTATTATCAGTGCGATTGACTTTAAACTTGATATCAAAAAGGTCGATGATCCTAATGGTGGTTCACGAGCTGTAATTACGCTAGATGGGAAATATTTGCCGACTAAGCCATTCTAAAACAATTGCAATTGTTGGCATCGGCAAGAGGTTTGAATTTGAGAGATAAACCTCTTGCCGTTTCAAAATTACTGAGTGTCAACTTGACCGCTAAAAGTTCCCCACAATCATTGATAAAGCAATGCCTGCTATCGCTCTCCAGAAAATCAAAGGGATTATGGCAGGTCTGAAGGGATTATGGTTCCAGCAGGATAAAACGAAGGGTTCGCGCAGAATTGGTCAATAATTTGTGCCAACTGCGCAGGACGTTCATAAACGACTGCATGTCCACACGCTATTTCTGTAAAGCGTGCATCCTGAATTGCACCAAACAGCGCTTTGCTGTGGCGGATGGGCGTCATTTGATCATGCGTACAGCCAATAATCAGTGTTGTGGCTTTTATCGTAGGAACAATTTGAGTGATATCAACCCGGCCATTAAGGTCCATTTGTAACGCTTCAAATTCCTCTGGTATGGCATTTTCGAAGCTGATTGCAAACTGATCTGGAGACATATTTACATGACTGGCACCGCTGAAAGCGCAAAACATCATAAAGTCTGCAATAGCAGGTGATTGGATCTCATATAACTGACGCCAGACAGATAAAAATCGTTCTAACTGTAAATCTGTTTTCATCCATCCTGCGATTAGAACCAAATTACAAACCCGATCCGGACGCTTAGCGGCAACAGAAGCCGTAACAACAGCTCCCAAAGAGTAACCTATTAGTGTGACGGGATCTCCTAACGCTGCTGCTTCAATAACAGCTTCGACCTGCTTTTCAAGATGTTCAAGGGTAAGCGTTTCGTTTGCTTTTACTGGTTGAGAAAAATCCAGGGATATGACTCGATTTTCCGAGGCAAGTAGTTGAAAGAGATAACCGAAATGTATCTCTGTGCTGCCGCCAGTGCCATGTACCAAGACGATAGGATTTCTCTTGGCGTTATGCTTAATTGGATCGAGAGGTTGGGATGTGAAGAACTTTACATCTTTTCCATCTACGTTGATGACACTTTCATTGATATTAAATTTTTGTTCGGACTTATTCATGGTAATGAAATATCTCCTGATAGATATATACCCGTCATCTTTCAAGTTGCTTCTTTGTTGGCTGCACTCACTCACCCCGGTCACATAGTTTGCTATGCTCCCGGGGATTCGCTCCTTTGCCGCCGCGATGCATCTTGAAATCCATTGGGTATAGGTTATTAAACAATTATCTTGTTAGTTGCTTAATTAAATTAATAACCAAGTATAGAGTTATTGTCAAATTATAAAACTAAAATAGTGTCGCACTTGAATATTTCTATTATTATAAACCTCAATATTAGGTATTGATTATTGTATTTTGGCGATATTGCAGGTAGAGGAAATAAATTGCAATTCATTAATTAAGCTATGAATATTTTGTCAGGCTGAGTGGAAGAAATATCAAAATATTAAAAATCCCATATGCTGGATTATCTTATTAATTTCTTATTCCATATTGACAGATTTTCATCCTCATACCATAGTGATTACATCACTTTTTTATGTGATTGCATTATTAAATAATTTGATTCATTTATTGCTTGGATATTATTGATTGATAATTTATATAATTAGGAGTTATCAATAATACACCAAAAATCATTTTTCGAAATATTTTATGAAGTATTTTTTTCGCTCTGACAGCATTTTGCTATAACGTTCGACTTGGTTTATACCATTCATCGGCATGTGTAGTCTGCTTCAGTGGGATAAAACTGAATGGCATCATCAGATATTTAACACACCTATTCAGGAGATGAAAAATGTCTACTCGAATCGTGAATGAACCAGATCCGCAATATGTGGTGGCAGAAGGTGAGAAACGAGCTATACGCACGATTAAGCTCTTTATTTCTTTGGGCTTTATCGCAGAGGCTGGATTTCTTTTAATGAGTTTTATTTTATTTCCCGACAATGGCCCTCTGGTATGGCGTCTCGTATGGGCGCTTGGTTTATGTGGTATTGGCATGGGGGCCGCTGTTGGGGGACTGACTTACTTGGTATCAGCGCGTTTCGCGCCAGGAAGTACCGGCGCTTATATCATGACTGCAGTAAGTAGCACTCTGTTATTCAGTGTTTGCCAAACACTTTGTTGGGGCTTGGACCACAACGTGGGGCTGAATTATTGGGGTTCAATAGAAATGCCGTTGCTATTCCTGATTAAAGGATATACTGCCGCACTTATTGCTGGCATTTTGGGTAGCTTTCTTCTTAACTCAGTAACTGGTGCGAGATTCCTTACTCGTCTCAAGGTCTTTTAGTGAATAAGAAATTAACGTTGCCCAATAGCTTTGCCGTTTCCGTATTTCTGGTTGTGTTGGCTGCATGCCTGAATCTTATATTATGGCGCGCTGATATCTTAGAAATGGCACATAGCATCCCGCTGAAGGGGTTAATGATTATTTGGTATATTTTGGGATGGGGTTTTGCTCCGGGCTGCCTGACCGTGCTCACCATCAATTCAATCAGAGGAAGATTACCTCAGAGGGTGGGTGCGGTAGTTGCCATGCTTATAAGCTTTCTGTTGGTTACAGGGATTTGCGGCTTGGTTTATGCTTACCTGACAAACTCCGCTTTTATGCAAATTGCTATGGGGGGCATGGCTGGTCATCATTCTCCGGTGAATCACGGCACTATTCTTGGTTTTATTACGCAACTACTGCCCAGTTTATGTGCAACGGTTATTTCAATCATGAATGCTTTTTCGATAAAAATGGGAAAGCAGTTTAGGTGATAAAATCTGAATAAATTCTTGGTGGCTAAACCGCTATTATTATGTTGACAGTTTATTACTTGTGAATTAGCGTCCAAAATGTAGCTAGTCGATGGTTCTTCTCCCATCCTGTCATGATGCTCCTTACCCTCTCTGTGTGCTGGATGCAGAGTTCACTGGCGTCGATTCCTCTACCGTCTGATATTGTTAGATTTATTCCTCCAATTACCCTAGTTTTTCGTTACAGTTGTGCCCTTAAGCCCAAAGGGAAAGTTTTGGCTGATGTGTAAGAACGTCAGAAATCGGCAAATAGACGGAAATGAAACCAGCAAATAGACGCTATCAAAACCAGCATTTGGACGATGGAATAGCCGGCAAATAGACGCTGTACAAACCAGCATTTAGACGATAGCATAGCCAACAAATAGACGCAGCAATTTAAGCTTCATTCGCTACATTGAACATAAAAGAACAACCTTGAATAATACACTACACCCAAGATACATAGCACCACAGCTCAAGGCTGCATTGGCGGATACACCAGTGGTGTGTCTGCTTGGTCCTCGCCAAGTCGGCAAAACAACGTTGGCGAAATCTCTAGAGCCTAGGCGGGCTTACCTAACTTTCGATGACAGTACTCTGCTTAACACAGCTAAAGCCGATCCCACTGGTTTTGTACAAAGCTTGCCAGAATGTGTCACTCTGGATGAAGTACAGTGTGTGCCAGAGATCCTGCCCGCCTTAAAAGCAACTATAGACATTCATCGTCGACCAGGACGGTTCATACTAACCGGTTCAGCTAATTTGCTACTTCTGCCTGGAGTACAGGAATCCCTAGCAGGTCGCGTCGAAGTGATCTTTTTGCAGCCACTTTCTGAACAAGAAAAGCAGCATAGTCCAACATCGCTACTCGAACAGCTGATCACTAATAAAATTTCTCCTTCAATCAAAGGGGAACAAATCCTCATTGAAGGCGTATCAGAAGCTGTAGTACAAGGAGGTTATCCAGAGCCGAATACGCGCAGTGAGGCGCGAGCTCGTCAGTGGCATAAACAGTACCTCAACGCCATTATTCAACGTGATGTGAAAGACATTGCAGCGATTCGAGATGAAGACGAATTACTGAGACTCATTAAGATCCTCGCATTGCGTACTGGTAACCTTTTGAACATCAGTGGATTAGCGAAAGATGTAGGTCTTCAGCGAGAAACCGTTGACAAATACATCACCATTCTGGAGCGCTTGTTCTTAGTGAGGCGCTTACCAGCTTGGCATAAAAACCAAGCCAAACGTTTAATAAAAGCTCCTAAAGTTCATGTAGTAGACTCCGGTTTAGCTTGTGCTTTAAATAATCTGAGAGTCGAAGATTGGCAGAACCTTAGTAATGACTTTGGTGCAGTACTTGAAAGCTTTGTGGTACAACAATTGATCTGTCAATCGGGTTGGAGCGAACATGAACTACACTTCTCCCACTATCGTGATAAAGATCAGGTTGAAGTTGATCTGGTTATTGAAGATGGTCGAAGAATCTGGGGGGTTGAAGTTAAAAAAGCGGCCAGCATACAGCCGAAAGACGGTATGGGGTTGGCAAGATTAGCTTCATTGGCTGACAGAGATTGGCAGGGTGGCATCTTACTTTACACAGGTAACAATTGCCTGCCAATTAGCCACATACCGAACACATTTGCAGTACCAATGAATGCTCTTTGGGGGTATTGATATCTACCACGTCCTAAAGGACGTGGTAGATATCTTCAATAGGTTCCTGTTTCTCTTAGTTTCACAGCAGCTTATTTAGTATGTTACTGCACCAGTCACAACGCCTGAGCACATGCCCAGGCGGAACTCCATGCCCACTGGAAGTTATAGCCACCAAGCCAGCCGGTGACGTCCACCACCTCACCAATAAAGTAGAGTCTTTTTACCTGATTAGCTTCCATCGTTTTGGATGAAAGCTGATGAGTATCAATACCGCCCATCGTCACTTCGGCGGTGCGATAGCCTTCCGTACCGTTGGGTTGTACCCGCCATGATTGGAGGTTTACAGCCAACTGTTTTTGCTGATTTGGGGTTAGTTGTTTAAGAGCAATATCTGGGATTTGGCCGAGCGTTTGCAGGCACTCTGTCAGCCGCTTTGGTAATAATTTTGCCAAAGTATTTTTTACGCTTTGGTTTGGATGAGAACTCCGTTCTTCCTCCAGAAAGACTTCCAAATCACTATCTGGAAGTAAGTTAATACTCACAAACTCTCCTGATTGCCAGTAACTGGAAATTTGTAAGATTGCTGGGCCAGAGAGTCCTCGGTGGGTAAACAGGATATTTTCTTTGAACAGAACGCCATTTTCGGCGGTGACAATGGCGGGAACGGACACACCAGAGAGCATATGAAGTTGCTCCAGTAGTGGTTTATGCAGAGTAAAAGGTACAAGGGCGGCGCGGGTTGGCAAGATTTTCATGCCGAACTGTTCTGCAATCCGATAACCAAAAGGCGTTGCCCCAAGACCAGGCATAGATAACCCACCGGAAGCGATAACAAGTGAGCGTGTACTTACTTCTTTTCCGTTAACGATGATAACGAAACCTTGCTCATTTTTTTCTACATGGCTAACTTCGCTGCGCAGACGAATAGTGACCTGACCGGCTTCACACTCTTTCAGTAACATGTCAACTATCTGTTGGGCGGAATCATCACAGAAAAGCTGCCCCAGTGTTTTTTCATGGTAAGCAATGCCATGACGCTGAACCAGTTCGATAAAATCCCATTGTGTATAACGGGCCAGAGCAGATTTGCAAAAATGGGGATTAGTAGAAAGATAAGCTGATGGTTCTGTGTACATATTAGTGAAGTTGCAACGTCCACCACCGGACATCAAAATCTTACGCCCGGCTTTTTTACCGTTATCCAGAACAAGTATCCGTAAACCGAGCTGTCCAGCCTGAGCTGCACAGAACAAACCTGCTGCACCGGCACCAATAATCACCGCATCAAATTTTTCCACTGTTTTTCTCTTTATGACTAAATAATTTAGTGGGGAATTTCCCCTAATATGTTGTATTTTTGATAAGTTTGTAGGGAAAAGTCCTTTATAACTTAAAATTGTCAATTTTTTAAAAGATATGTAATTTAATGATATATAAGGAGTATTCCTATTTCTTATTGTTATCTAGTTGTCATGAAATCAAAAAAAGTTCATATTTCACTTCCCCCGCTAGCATTTGTCACTGATAATGCGCCGCGTTCATGTCCAACTAACTGGCTTAACGTTTATGCTACATCTTTTTACTGGCCTGGATTTTCACACCAGCTTAATGTTAGTACTGGCACTACTGTTTGTGCTATTTTATGAAGCCATTAATGGCTTTCATGATACCGCGAATGCGGTAGCAACAGTTATTTATACCCGTGCTATGCGAGCACAGTTCGCCGTTGTTATGGCTGGGGTATTTAACTTCTTTGGTGTTCTTCTTGGTGGATTAAGTGTCGCTTACGCGATTGTACATTTACTTCCAACCGATCTTCTTCTCAATGTCAGTTCTGCTCATGGCCTTGCTATGGTGTTTTCCATGTTGCTGGCTGCGATTGTCTGGAACCTTGGGACCTGGTATTTCGGTTTACCTGCATCCAGTTCTCATACCCTGATTGGTTCTATCATTGGTATCGGTTTGACCAATGCGATCGTAACCGGTTCTTCTGTGGTTGATGCGTTGAATGTGCCGAAGATGATACAGATTTTCCTGTCGTTGATCCTCTCTCCTTTAATCGGATTGATCATTGCGGGGGCAATCGTGTTTCTACTGCGCCGTTACTGGAGTAGCACCAAGAAACGTAAACGTGTTCATCTGACTCCCGCTGAACGTGAAAAGAAGGATGGTAAGCGTAAACCGCCTTTCTGGACCCGCACTGCGCTGATTTTATCTGCGGTAGGTGTCAGCTTCTCTCATGGGGCGAATGATGGTCAGAAAGGTATCGGTTTGATTATGCTGGTGCTGATTGGTGTAGCTCCAGCGGGATTTGTCGTAAACATGAATGCCAATGGTTATGACATTGCCCGTACCTACGATGCCATTACTCACTTGCAGCAATATTATCAGCAGCATGGCGCAGCGTTATCCCATGCAATTGAACTGACGCCATCGGTCGCTGTTGCGGAAGATGAACCGGAAGGGCGATTCCATTGTGATATTTCGCGTGCTGTCGTTGTTCTTGACCAAACAGAAAGCCTATTAAAGGGCATTCAGAGCTACAGTGAGCTGAGTGCTGAACAGCGTAACAATATGCGTCGCATGTTGATGTGTATTGCTGATACGGCTGAGTCTCTGGCTAAACTGCCGGAAACCCGTGCTGAAGACGCCCGTTTCCTGAATAAATTGCGGAAAGACTTATTACACACCGTTGAGTATGCACCAGTCTGGATCATCATTGCGGTAGCACTGGCTCTGTCTTTGGGGACACTGGTTGGTTGGAAACGTGTTGCAGTCACTATTGGTGAGAAGATTGGTAAAAAAGGTATGACCTACGCACAGGGTGTTTCAGCTCAGATGACTGCTGCTGTTTCAATCGGTGTGGCGAGTTATACCGGGATGCCGGTTTCAACTACACAGGTTCTTTCCTCTGCGGTAGCGGGGACGATGTTGGTTGATGGCGGTGGTGTTCAGGGTAAAACTATCCAGAATATCATGTTGGCTTGGATACTGACGCTGCCGGTTTCAATCGGGTTGTCTGGTACGCTTTACTGGTTCGCGTTGAAACTAATTTAATTGTTTTAATGAATAATTTGAAGGCGGTATGGGTTAACTATACCGCCTTTCTATTTAATACCAAATCAACATAGAAATCAGGCAAATAACAACTAGTCCACTCAGTGCACTGGTCAAAATAAATTGTCTTCTCAACCTTTCACAACGAAGAACAACTTCTGGATCATGATGATCAAGGTAACGTTGTGAATTGATATAGTTCACTAGCCGTATTTGCTTATTAAGTTGCCCATGAGTAGTGAAAAAGCCGTTACCGTCTACTGATTGATAAAGCAAGGGATCAGACTGACGAAGAATGGACAGCAATGCTCGTAGTGAAGAGAAGTAGCGCATCATATTGATAATGCAGACAAGACACAGTGCCCAAAACAGTGCGATTGTACTGAACATAATCCCCTCCTTAGAATGGTTAGCTAGAGCTGTCACAAAAAAGAAAAAATCAAAATTGCAGGTGGTAACACCTTTATATTTATTGTAGGAAAGATAGTCAGATAGTACAAAAAACCTATTCTGGGTAAGTTGGGATAAAACTAGTAGAAAAACGTCATAAACACTCATCTAGTCAGTTTTATCCAACTATGCAACCCTAGAAAGACTGGTTAGTTGTTCGCGTAAATCTATTGAGTTCCAAGAAAGGCCATAAATTCAGAGTAGGATTTTGTTATCCAACAAGTGGCAGGAAGGGCAATTGTGGTATATGTTGTTTGTTTGGTGGATGTTCTTTGCTCAGTCGCTAAATACGATGAGCTGTGATCGAAACAGTACTGGAAGAACATTCTCAGTAGTAATATACCCTATGGATTTCAAGATGCATCGCGACGGCAAGGGAGCGAATCCTCGGGAGCATAGATAACTATGAGACCGGGGTGAGTGAGTGCAGCCAACAAAGAGGCAACTTGAAAGATGACGGGTATAAACACAGGATAGTGGCAATTTGCCCTGCCAACTCACTAACTCGGCATTATGGAAGGAGTTCGCTTATGGCTTACAAACATATTCTTGTTGCGGTTGATTTATCCCCGGAAAGTCAGGTTTTGGTGAGAAAAGCTGTTTCTATGGCTAAACCGGACAATGCCAAAGTCTCCCTGATCCATGTTGATGTTAACTATTCCGATCTCTACACCGGTTTGATTGATGTTAATCTCGGTGATATGCAGCAACGTATCACTGATGAGACCCGCAGTGCGCTGAAAGCTCTCTCCGCAGATTCAGACTATGACATTCAGGAGACCTTGAGTGGTAGCGGTGATCTGGGGCAAGTACTCGTTGATGCAATTAAGAAATATGGCATAGATATGGTTGTTTGTGGTCATCATCAGGATTTTTGGAGCAAATTGATGTCTTCTGCTCGTCAGTTAATTAACACGGTACATGTTGATATGCTGATTGTTCCCCTGCGTGATGATGAATGACAACAGATTGAAAAGTTATTCGATAAAATCGCCTGCTTATGCAGGCGTTTTTTTGGGTGAAATGGAGTGTTGTTTGGTTTATGCCCGGTGCAATCCAGAAATTTTTTTTACCTTTCTGCAAAAAAACTTCTTGAAAGATGAATATAGAACAGTGATATATTCAAAGGGCAAACACAACTTACCTCACATTTTCGACAAAAATAATTATTAGAAAATGACTGGGGTTCCATCACAACTGAAATAGAAATAAGGAATAACTAAATGAGCTGTTTACTATCTTTGTCTTCATTTCTTGGATCGATTCAACGCAGGGATGAATATCAACCAGAATATCTCCAGGCTGTTCGGGAAGTATTCACCTCTCTTTGGCCGTTTCTTGAACAAAACCCAAAATACCGTGAACACAGCTTACTGGAGCGTATGGTGGAGCCAGAAAGGGTTATCCAGTTCCGGGTTTGTTGGGTAGATGATCAAGGTAAAGTTCAGGTAAACCGTGCATGGCGAGTGCAGTTCAACTCAGCCATTGGGCCATATAAAGGTGGTATGCGTTTTCATCCATCGGTGAACCTCTCTATTCTGAAATTCCTGGGCTTTGAGCAAACCTTGAAAAATGCACTGACAACTTTACCAATGGGTGGTGGTAAAGGCGGTTCAGATTTTGATCCTAAAGGAAAAAGCCAGGGTGAAGTTATGCGTTTTTGTCAGGCATTAATGACAGAACTGTACCGCCATTTGGGGCCAGATACTGATGTTCCCGCAGGTGATATTGGTGTGGGGGGCCGTGAAGTGGCTTTTATGTCAGGGATGATGAAAAAGCTTTCTAACAACACGGCTTGTGTATTTACGGGTAAAGGTCTCTCTTTTGGCGGTAGTTTGATTCGCCCGGAAGCAACCGGTTATGGTCTGGTCTATTTCGTCAATGCCATGTTGAAATGTCATGGCATGGGCTTTGAAGGTATGCGCGTATCGGTTTCCGGTGCTGGTAATGTCGCGCAATATACGATTGAAAAATGCATGGCATTGGGAGCGAAAGTGGTAACCGCTTCGGATTCCGGCGGTACCTTAATTGATGAGGATGGGTTCACACCAGAGAAGCTGGCTCATTTTGAAGAGATAAAAAACCAACGCTATGGCCGAGTGGAAGAATATGCCAGAGAGCGGGGTCTGACTTTCTTGAAAGGGTTACAACCGTGGTCTGTGCCGGTTGATATCGCTTTGCCATGTGCCACCCAGAATGAGCTGGATTTGGATGCGGCTAAGGTCCTTATTAAGAATGGCGTTAAAGCTGTTGCTGAGGGGGCGAATATGCCAGCAACTATTTCAGCGACTGAGGCCTTTATTGAAGCAGGTGTGCTATTCGCGCCAGGTAAAGCAGCCAATGCGGGTGGCGTGGCAACATCTGGTCTGGAAATGGCACAAAATGCGGCCCGTTTAGGCTGGAAGGCTGAAAAAGTGGATGCACGTTTGCACCACATCATGCTAGATATTCACCACGCCTGTGTTGAGTATGGTGGCGAGGGCAAACAGATCAATTATGTTCAGGGGGCGAATATTGCTGGATTTGTGAAAGTTGCCGACGCCATGCTTGCTCAAGGTATTCTGTAGGTTAAAAGATATCAGCCGCAATATACGGCTGATGTTTTTAACAAGGATAAATGTCAAAACGGTGGTTTTTCGTGGTGATAGCTGCTGATGCAGCGACGCCAGCTAAGGGTTCTGCATAATCAGGCCGCTTTACCACGACGCGGCGTTTTGCCAAAGCGCGTGCAGGGGATAGCAAACTATCAGCATCTTCATCAGCGCCAACCAGAGATTGGAACACTCGCATCTCTTTTTTCACCAGCGCACTTTTTTGCTTATGTGGATACATAGGATCAAGATAAACGACATCGGGCTGTGACGTAATATCAGCCAGCGCTGTGATGCTAGAGGCATGGAGCAGTGTCATGCGTTCTTGCAACCAGCCACCAATTTCTTTGTCCTGATAACCACGTTGCAGTCCATCATCCAGCAATGCCGCGACCACTGGATGGCGCTCCAGCATTCTTACATGACAACCCAGTGATGCCAGTACAAAGGCATCACGTCCTAGACCTGCGGTAGCATCTACGACTGTTGGCAGATAATCTTTTTTGATCCCTATGGCCTTAGCGATAGCTTCACCGCGTCCGCCGCCAAAGCGGCGACGATGGGCCATTGTACCTGATACAAAATCGACATAGATGCCACCTAGCTTTGGTTCATCTCGTTTGCGAAGTTCAAGGCGTTGAGAGGTAAGGACCAACGCCATAATCGCGCTTTCGTCATGCACCAACCGCCAGCGCTCCGCGAGTTGAGATAAGGCGCTGTTATCAGCGCCTTGTTCACAGATTAAACAGATTTCCACCTTAAATTACCCTTTAATACCGGCCTTGCGCAGCATTGCATCCAGTTTTGGTTCACGGCCACGGAAGCGTTTGAACAGCTCCATGGGCTCTTCGGAACCACCACGGGACAAAATGTTATCAAGGAAAGATTGCCCGGTTTCGCGATTAAAAATACCTTCTTCTTCGAAGCGGGAGTAAGCATCGGCTGCCAACACATCAGCCCACAGATAACTGTAGTAGCCCGCGGCATAACCACCGGAGAAGATGTGGGTGAATGAATGTGGGAAACGACCCCATTCAGGTGAAGGCACTACGGAGACCAATTTCTTCACTTCCTTTAAGGTCTTCATGGTTTGAGGGCCTTTCTTTGGATCGTAGTTAACATGCAGACGGAAATCGAACTGACCAAACTCAAGCTGACGCAAGATCCGCATAGCAGCTTGATAGTTTTTCGCTGCTAACAGATTATCCAACATGGCTTGTGGTAGCGGTTCTTTAGTTTCGTAGTGACCAGAGATAAATGCCAGTGCTTCTGGCTCCCAGCACCAGTTTTCCATGAATTGGCTTGGCATTTCAACCGCATCCCATGGTACACCATTGGTACCGGAGACACCGGCAGTTTCAATCTGAGTCAGCATCAGGTGTAGACAGTGACCAAACTCGTGGAACAGCGTGTTGACTTCATTGTGGGTGAATAGCGCGGGTTTATCGCCAACAGGTTTGTTGAAGTTGCAGTTCAGATAAGCGGCAGGTTTTTGCAGTTCGCCGTTGGAACGACGCATTTTGCTAATACACTCATCCATCCAGGCGCCACCACGTTTATTCTCACGTGCGTACAGATCCATATAGAAGCTACCGCGCAGCTCATTGGTGTCATCGTACAGATCAAAGAAACGGACCTCTGGATGCCAAGTTTCTACATCATGGCGCTCTTTGGCAGTAATACCATAGATACGGCGAACAACCTCGAATAGCCCTTCAACAGCCTTTTGTTCAGGGAAATAAGGACGTAACTGCTCATCGTTGATAGAAAACTCATACTGTTTTTGTTTCTCGCCATAATAAGTCATATCCCAAGCTTCCAGCTTGTGGGCGCAATGATGCCATTTAGCAAAACCTTTTAATTCATCGACTTCTTCTTCGCCCTGTGGGTGCGCGCGTTTTGTCAAATCATTCAGAAAATCCAACACTTCCTTAGGGGTTTGTGCCATCTTGGTTGCAAGGGATTGTTCAGCATAATTTTTGAAACCAAGCAATTGAGCTTGTTCGTGACGCAATGCAAGGATTTCGGCGATCACCTCGCTGTTATCCCATTTACCTGCATTTGGACCTTGATCGGATGCGCGGGTATTGTAGGCGTGGTAAATTTCCCGACGCAGTTCACGGTTATCTGCATAAGTGATAACTGGCTGGTAGCTTGGTGCTTCTAAAGTCAGTAGCCAGCCTTTTTGACCTTTAGCTTCTGCTTGAGCTTTAGCGGCGGCAATCGCGCTTTCAGGCAGACCAGACAGATCTTTCACATTAGTAATTAATTTGGTCCAGCCCATAGTGGCATCAAGCACATTATTGTTGAATTGCGAACTTAAATCTGACAAACGTGCGCTAATCTCGCCATAACGTTTCTGCTTCTCTTCGGGCAGACCAATACCGGATAGTTTAAAATCACGCAGAGCATTTTCGACAACTTTGCGTTGAGGCACAGAAAGCTTCTCGAACTCAGCACTTTCACGTAATGACTTATAGGCTTGATATAGTCCCTTGTGTTGACCTAACCAGGTACTGAATTCGGACAGTAATGGCAAACTTTCTTCATAGACGGCGCGTAATTCTGGGCTGTTTTTAACCGAATTCAGATGATTGACTGGTGACCATGCACGGGACTGTTTATCACCTGCTTCGGCCAGTGGTTGACACAGATTATCCCAGGTAAAAACGGTATTCTCGGCCAATATTTTCTCGACGGTTTGGCGATAATTGGCAATGACTTCCTTTACAGCCGGAACAACATGTTCTGGTTTAATAGAAGAAAATTTTGGTAAACCGGATGGAACGAGTAACGGGTTAGTCATATAAAGCGTCCTTTTATGTGTTGGATACATTGCTGAGCGGAGCAACGCTGTATCGTAATGGGTATCGGCTAATAAGATGTAGGTAAAATTCGACAAACTCAACGTGAATGTTGAGCTTATGAACAATAAAATTTAATGCTTTTTAGGAAATTGAGAATGATTTCAGCAAACGGATTCAGAAGCCAGATAATATGCGCTATGATGAATTGCTTTTCATAATTCTTAGTATTCATATGGAAGATCATCGTCCCCGGTGGGGCGGCTGGACTTCAAATCCAGATGGGGCCGCCAGCGGTCTCTGGCAGGTTCGACTCCTGTGATCTTCCGCCATCCAGACCTTGCAGGCATATTTGGTCAAAGGGTTTGTGATGGATGATGAGCGGTTGAAAAAGATTTTCACGATGGCAGCAGACTATGAACCATCTAATAAAGAAACAACACGTTTCTTTAAGACAATTCAAAACAAATTACATTTTGCTTGTTCTGCGGAAACTTTTTCATTTTGAGAGAACCTTTAAATACTTCCCTTGATCGCGAAAGTAAAATATATACCCAATGGATTTCAAGATGCATCGCGGCGGCAAGGGAGCGAATCCCCGGGAGCATAGATAACTATGTGACCGGGGTGAGGGAGTGCAGCCAACAAAGAAGCAACTTGAAAGATGACGGGTATAAACAATGTTGTTCCTGACAAGGTGATCTCGTCATGATGACTCGCTCTGCATTGAAAAAAGACAAGCAGGTTCCTGAATACCCTCAAAAATTGATGAACTGGGCGATCCGTTGCTTGCGCTTGATCTCGCATATCCAGCAGCACTGATGTCAGTGCTGCATCTCCGGCGAAGGTATGGTCACACAGGCAGACGGTCATAGATGCATTTGGCGGCCTGACGCAGGCTGGGCAGAATTTTTTCCAGCAATACGGATTCGGATGTGCGTGTTGGCTGTGTGGATACATTAATGGCTGCAATAACTTGATCACGTTGATTCATAATGGGAACCGCGATGGATCTTAAGCCCAGTTCAAGCTCCTGATTGACTATCGCATATCCCTGAGCCTGCACCTGTGTCAGAATCCCCAGTAATGCATTACGCTCTACCAACGTATAGGGAGTGTAGCGTTCCAGTGTATAGTTTGCCAGAAAGGCTTGCTGCTCCTCAGGTGTTTTATAGGCTAATAAAACGCGTCCCATCGAGGTGGCAACAGCAGGCAGGCGTGTTCCAATTCCCAGATTGACTGACATAATATGATGTGTCATATATCTGGCTACATAGACGATTTCAGAACCATCCAAGACTGAAACCGAGCAGGACTCCCCGGTTTCGTTACTGACCTGTTCAATAAACGGTTGAACAATGTTCACGATTGGCTGTGACGCTAAATAGGAATACCCCAGTTGCAGCACTTTTGGCGATAGCCAAAAAAGTTTCCCGTCACTCTCTGTATACCCCAACGCGCTGAGTGTAAATAAAAAGCGTCGGGCAGTTGCCCTGCTCAGCCCGGAAAGCTTGGCCACTTCACTTAAAGACAGTTTGTTTGTCGCTCGATTAAAGACCTGGATCACAGAAAGACCACGTGCCAGTGACGTAACGAACTCTTTTGACTCTTCAGGTATTGACATTTTATTAACACGTTCCCAATATCTAATTGGTGTTCGCATGGTGATTTTTTTGTTCTCTATGCGAACACGGAGTGACTTGATGATATAAAAATAAAATCCATTTCAAGGCCTCAATCCATACTTTCGTTAAGGAGATAAAACATCATGTTAGTGCAATATAAAACCGCATTCGCATCAATCGATAATTATCACAAAGGTGGTATCCAGGCTCTGGTTGAAGATCCCAAACGTTACGTTTTTTCCAACATGTATGAAATCGCGGCAACAAGTGCACCCTACGACCGTATCGTTGCTGCGATCAATTTAGACTATACCATTGAGATCGCTCGTGCCGAAGGGACATCGCCCTGGTTTGCCTGTGCGCACGACGAGTTTGTGGTTGCTATGGATTATGATGTTGAGGTGCATTTTGTCAAGCTGACTGATGAATCGGTCGTTGATGAAGAGAAAGAGGGCGCTGTTAAGCTGAATGGCACTCCCGATGGGCAAAAAATGGGATGTATCTACCTCAAACGTGGCCACCAGGCCCTCCTGCCTGAAAAAGTGGCTTATCGCTTCCATGCTGATAAGCCTGCAACTCTGATGATCCAGTCAATTCTCGGTGATGTTTCAGTCCAGAAATGGGCTGATATTTGCCTGAGTTAATTGAATTTGGTGGTTTTTCCCAGCATAACTAAGAGCTGAAAAAATGAATACGAATTTAAAATGTACAATAGATAATTCTGTAACGGGCTATCAAACTTTTACTGCTGGCCATTTTACGTTTGATCGCTGTGAGTACTTTGCCTACATCAGTTGCCCGACAGGGGAACATATGATACCGATCGATGACTACCTCAAGGCTTTGATGCGTGATATTGCCTGGGGATTTTTTTATGGCACTGTTGCGTTTGATGATGTACTGGGCACGACTAATCATTACGGTAACGTCGATTTGTACATGGGGTCATTCCATAAAGAATGGACCCGTGCTGGCCGTGATTATAAAGAGAATTTCAAATCTGACGAGCTGATGGCGATTTTCAAAGCCATGATTTCTGACTGGACCAACACCGGGTTTGATCCCTTCGCTGCACCTCAGGAAACAGGAGTGGCGTGGGGACGCAAAAATGGCAATGAAGATCGTTTAATCGGGCGTAAGCGTGAAGTGGCTAAACGCATGGTTGGCATTCCGGGTGATGCGCCGCTGCGTTCAGATGATAATGGTCATCCGGTTAACCGGGCTTTCATGGATGTGAATCAGGAGCAGCCAGTCGTGAAAGCTGAACCGGGCTTTGAAGGCGAACTGCATGCGTTCAACCTGTTTGGTTATCTCTCCCGTTCGGATATGACCTGGAATCCGTCAGTGGTTTCCGTGGTGCGTCAGAGTCTGTTTTGCCCGACTACCGAAGAGTTTATTCTTCCTATTGACCACGGTAATGACCGTGCCGAATGGTTCATCCAGCTGTCTGATGAAATTGCCTGGGATATCAAGGATGGCAAGAGCAGCAGCCCACTGGCGAAAGTCACCATGCGGGCCGGGGATATTGCTGCCATGCCAGGCGATATTCGCCATCAGGGAATGTCGCCCAAGCGCTCCATGTTACTGGTGTGGGAAAATGGTTCGTCTGAAATCATGGACATGATCAAGGATGGTACCATTCCGATGGTTCCGGTGACGTTCTAATCAGGGTGAGGATATACCCATGCGTATACAGAACAAAATGCTGATAAACGGTGACTGGATAGATGCATCCGACGGTCAGACTATTGAAGTAATGAATCCTCATGATGGCTCACTTATTACCCAGGTTGCTGAAGCAAAAGAAGCCGATGTGGATCGTGCTGTGGCTGCTGCAAAAGCCGCCTACCCCGCATGGGGTAGGTTGCAGGCATCTGAAAGAGGGGCTTTGTTGCTGAAACTGGCTGATAAAATTGAAGAGCATGCAGCAGAACTCGCTCAACTGGAAACTATGGATACAGGACATCCGATCCGCGATACGCTGAATATAGATGTTCCCCGCACGGCATACTGTTTCCGCTATTTTGGTGGAATGGCAGATAAACTTGAAGGCAGCGTAATTCCGGTAGAAGAAGGTTTTCTGAACTATACCACACGAGAGCCCATTGGCGTGGTAGGTCAAATCGTTCCCTGGAACTTCCCTTTGATGTTTACCAGTTGGAAGATGGCGCCAGCTCTTGCGGCCGGTAACACGATTGTGATCAAGCCTTCGGAAATCACGCCTCTGAGTACGCTGCGTATTGCTGAACTAATGATGGAAGTGGGCTTTCCTCCTGGCGTGATTAACGTGGTGGTGGGATATGGGAATAGTGCCGGAGCAAGATTATCGGAGCATGAAGATGTGGGCAAAATTGCTTTTACCGGATCGACAACGACTGGGCAGAGAATTGTTGCCGCCTCAGCGGGCAATCTAAAGAAAGTACAGCTGGAGTTGGGCGGCAAAGGGGCCAATATCATTTTTGAAGATGCCGATCTGACCAAAGCCGTTGGCGGCAGTGCTTGGGCCATCTTTCATAATCAGGGGCAGGCGTGTATTGCCGGATCGCGCATTATCCTGCATGAAAGTATTGCTGATGCTTTCCTGGAGAAGTTCCTGACGCTGGCCGGTTCCATCCGTCTGGGCGATCCTTTGTTACCGGAGACAGAAATGGGACCGGTGACCTCTTTGCAACACAGGGAGCGCGTGTTGGCTTACTGCGATATTGCCCGTTCACAAGGGTGTGAGATTCTGCTGGGCGGTAAGCCGCCAGCGGATCCTGCTCTTGCCAATGGCTGTTACATTGAACCAACCGTCGTCAGGGCGAAATATTCCGATCGCATTGCACAGGAGGAGGTGTTCGGCCCCTTTGTGACGGTCATTACCTTCAAGAACGATGAAGAAGCGCTGGCGATTGCCAACAGCACCGAATATGGGCTGGGTTCGGGGCTATGGACCAAAGACATCAGTCGTGCTCACAGGTTTGCCCGTGATATGCATGCTGGCATGGTGTGGATCAATTGCTACAAGCGCGTCAACCCGGCCAGTCCGTTTGGTGGCGTGGGGCGTTCAGGCTATGGTCGTGAGATGGGGTTTGAAGTGATGCGTGAATATACCCAGGTGAAATCTGTGTGGGTCAATGTTGATGCAAAAATACCGCCTTTTTACCAGAGATAAATTCGCATCGGGGGGAACGCTATGGCAAAAATAATGACACTGAAACAGGCTGTCTGCGAACTGGTACAGGACGGTAATATCCTTGCGCTGGAAGGATTTACTCACCTGATCCCCTTTGCTGCGGGACATGAGATTATCCGGCAACGCAAAAAAGATCTGACATTGATCCGCATGACGCCGGATGTGATTTACGACCAGCTTATTGGCATGGGGTGTGCCAGAAAGATGATTTTCTCCTGGGGCGGAAACCCCGGCGTGGGATCGCTGCACCGCTTGCGCGATGCAGTGGAAAAGGGCTGGCCTCATATGCTGGAGATCGAAGAGCATGCCCATGCGGATATGGCCAATGCTTATGATGCGGGAGCGGCAAATCTGCCGTTTGCCGTTCTGCGTGGCTATCTCGGCTCTGATATTCCCAAGTACACGACGACGATTAAACAGATAAATTGTCCGTTTACGGGGCAGAGGCTGACAGCAGTACCCGCGATCCGTCCTGATGTCACGATGATTCATGCCCAACAGGCTGATAGAAAGGGCAATGTTCTGTTATGGGGCATCATTGGGGTACAGAAAGAGGCCGTACTGGCGGCCCAAAAAGTCATCGTGACGGTGGAAGAAGTGGTTGACGTCCTCAAGCCCGCGATGAACCAGGTGGTACTTCCCGGATGGGTGATTGACGCGATCTGCGTGATCCCCGGCGGGGCGTTTCCTTCATATGCGCAGGGTTACTATAAGCGTAACAATGCGTTCTACCAGAACTGGGACAGCATTGCCCGTGACCGCCGAACTTTCAGCGACTGGATGGAGAAACACGTACTAGGGACGGCAGATTTCGCCGCCTTCAAACTGAGCCTGGAGAAAGAGCAAAAAGGAGAGGTAGCGTGAGCAATACCTATACACCTTCTGAAATGATGACGGTTTGTGCTTCCCGGATGCTCAAAGAGGGTCAAGTGTGTTTTGTGGGGATCGGTATGCCCAGCGCAGCGGCCAATCTGGCGCGCCTGACCCGTACGCCCGATATTGTCCTGATCTATGAATCCGGCACCATCGGCACGAAACCTGACGTTCTGCCGCTGTCCATCGGTGATGGGGAACTGGCAGAAACGGCTGATGTGGTGGTTTCGGTGCCTGAGATGTTTCGTTACTGGCTACAGGGTGAACACATCGATGTTGGTTTTCTCGGGGCCGCTCAGATTGATAAATACGCCAATATCAACACCACTGTGATCGGCGATTATCACTCGCCGACAGTCCGTTTGCCCGGTGCGGGCGGCGCGCCGGAAATCAGCACTAACTGCAAGGAAGTGTTGATCATTCTGAAGCAAAACAGCCGTTCTTTTGTTGAACACGTGGATTTCATCACCTCACCAGGCTACCTGCAAGGCGGAGATTCGCGTGAAAAGCTTGACCTGACCAATGGAGGGCCTCGGGCTGTTATTACCGATTTGGGGATTCTGGAGCCCGATCCGGTGACCAAAGAGCTGGTTATGACTTACCTTCACCCCGGCGTCACGACAGAACAGGTTCTGGAGAATACTGGCTGGCCGTTGCGGATAGCCTCAGTATTAAACACGACGCAACCGCCCACAGAACAGGAACTGAAAGTCTTACGGGATCTCAATGAGCGTACAGAGCGTGCGCATACAGAAGTGGCATCATGATGAATTTTATTTACCAAGCTTTGCCCGGCAGAGTTATCTTCGGTGCCGGTAAAATCGCTGAAACAAAAGCGGAGGCGCAATTGCTGGGGATCACTCGGGCTCTGGTGATCTCAACGCCACAGCAGCTTAATCTGGCAACTGATGTGCAGTCGATATTAGGCGATATTACTGCGGGTATTTATGATAAAGCTGTCATGCACGTCCCGGCAGAAACAGTAGCGGATGTCATGCGCGTTGTGGACGAATTGCGCGTTGACGGTTGCGTGGCAATTGGTGGCGGCTCGACAGTTGGATTGGCAAAGGCGATAGCCCTGCAAACCGCACTACCGATTCTGACAATCCCTACGACTTATGCTGGCTCAGAAATGACGCCGGTCTGGGGTATAACCCGGGACGGGATTAAAACCACCGGGCGCGATGTGAATGTATTGCCAAAGACCGTGATTTATGATCCTCAATTGACCCTCAGCCTGCCAGCTTTTATCTCCGGTCCCAGCGGCATGAATGCGATTGCCCACTGTGTGGAAGGATTGTATTCACAAAATCACAATCCGATCACATCCATGATGGCGGAAGAAGGGATCAGGGCATTGCGCTTAAGCCTGCCTGAGGTTGTGATGCGCCCGGAAGATATCAATGCACGCGCGCAGGCATTGTATGGAGCATGGCTGTCCGGCAGCGTACTGGCTTCTGTAGGGATGGCTATTCACCACAAGCTCTGCCATACGCTGGGAGGCAGTTTCAATCTGCCGCATGCGCAAGTCCATACCGTGATTATTCCTCAGGCAACCGGGTTCAACCAAGCGTATGCCCCGCAGGCAATGCAGGCTATAGGGCGTGCGCTGGGGGTAAAAGCGCAGGATGCAGCCGCTGGATTGTATGATTTGGCAAAAGCAATTGGCGCGCCCGTGGCACTGAAAGATATCGGGATGCAGGAAAAAGATCTGGATAAAGCGGCGAAGATTGCCACAACTCATCCTTATTATAATCCGCGTCCGGTTGACTGCGTGGCAGTCAGGGAATTATTAGAAAAAGCGTTCTGGGGGATTCGCCCAGAATAAAGCCAATTACTGCGGCACTTATTTCTGTCAGAAAGAAATCTTCATTTAGGAACCATGATGAGAGAAGTCTTTATTTGTGATGCGATTCGTACGCCGATCGGGCGCTATGGCGGCGCATTGTCCAAGATTCGTGCAGA
This sequence comes from Photorhabdus africana, assembly GCF_035181445.1. Classification (NCBI taxonomy): domain Bacteria; kingdom Pseudomonadati; phylum Pseudomonadota; class Gammaproteobacteria; order Enterobacterales; family Morganellaceae; genus Photorhabdus; species Photorhabdus africana. Next base: position 38,840 of record NZ_JAXBVE010000015.1, on the reverse strand, counting down.
TGACTTGGGGGCAGTGCCGCTGAAATATTTTCTGCAAAAATACCAAGAGCTGGATTGGTCGGCTGTGGATGAAGTGATTTATGGCTGTGCCAACCAGGCAGGAGAAGATAACCGTAATGTTGCCCGTATGTCGGCACTGTTGGCCGGACTGCCGGTGACGGTTGCGGCGACCACGGTCAACCGCCTGTGCGGCTCTGGCATGGATGCCATCAGCATCGGTGCCCGGGCGATTAAAGCCGGTGAAGCTGATCTCATCATTGCAGGTGGCGTTGAATCAATGTCCCGTGCTCCTTTTGTGATGGGAAAAGCTGAAACCCCATTCAGCCGGGAAGCTAACGGACTGCACGATACGACGATTGGCTGGCGCTTTATCAATCCGCAAATGGCCGAGCTGTATGGTGTGGATTCCATGCCGGAAACAGCAGAAAACGTTGCTGAAACGTTTGGTATCTCCCGTCAGGATCAGGATCTATTTGCTTTTCGCAGCCAGCAAAAAGCCAGAGCGGCCCAGTTATCAGGGCGTTTCAGTTTGGAGATCGTTTCGGTCAGCATGCCACAGAAGCGGGGAGAGTCTCTGGTGGTCGATCAGGATGAGCACTTGCGGCCTGAGACAACGCTGGAAGGACTGGCAAAACTGCGTGCTCCCTTTCGTGCAGGAGGCTCAGTGACGGCCGGGAATGCTTCGGGGGTGAATGACGGAGCCTGTGCGCTGATTCTGGCTTCTGCTGAGGCCGTGCAACGGCATGGATTGACACCACGCGGCAAAGTTATCGCAGCAGCGACGGCGGGAGTGGAACCACACATTATGGGCTTTGGTCCGGCTCCGGCCACGCAAAAACTTTTGCAGAAAACGGGGATTAGCCTTGATGAAGTAGACCTGCTGGAACTCAATGAAGCTTTCGCCTCGCAGGCGCTGGCGACACTGCGTGCTTTGGGGGTGAGGGACGACGATGAGCGAGTGAATCCTAATGGAGGCGCAATAGCTTTGGGACATCCGCTGGGCATGAGTGGTGCCCGACTGGTTACCACCGCCTTGCTGGAACTGTCGTTGAGGCAAAAGCGATATGCCATTTGCACCATGTGCATTGGCGTGGGACAAGGGATAGCTATCCTGATTGAGCGCGTCTGAAAGGAAAAGGAACCGTGTATTTTGTCGTTTTGGCTACTGACAGACCTGCTCGGGAGACGCTGCGTGCCTGCATCTGCCCGGCACACCGGGTATCTGCATTTTTAAAGGATGACCCTTACATGCTGGCGAGGGTATGGAGAAATTATCGTTCGCCCTTGGCTGTTGGGGATTGGTGCTCCATGGGAGGAGTAAAATGAAAGTCTGGTATCAGGAAAAAAATGCGCCTCTGCCAGGAACATACTTGTGTTCTGTTTTTGATATTACACGCGGCGGAGTGATGGAATTTTGCTTTGGGGAACACAGAAAAACGCAGTTTCGCATGTTTATCTACAATGATGCAGGTCGACTGCGGGCATATATGAATGTTTGCCCACATTTTGGTGTGCCTTTGAATGTTCGCCCCGGCGAGATATTTACCTCGGACCGCCGCCAGTTTATGTGTTCGATTCATTATGCCAGATTTAATTTTCATGATGGCCATTGTACAGAAGGACCGTGTGAGGGTATTGGCCTAAAATCGATCCCGCTGACTATTACCGGAGAAAGTGTATTTATTGCGAAATATGATTTACATAAATAACCTGAACTCTGGATAAAAGATGTAACTCAATGCCTGTTCCAAGATCAAAAATTTCGACCAAGAAAAAAGAGAATTTATGAGGAACAGGCATGGATCAATTTGATGATTTAAATGCAACAGGCGTACCATCAATTCGGTGTAGTTACGTAACTTCACCAGACAGCTTTCCGGGTCGGAGTGAACCTAGCATTCCGCCATACATGCCAATTCCGCCAGCTCCGGCTACTGGCTGCGCAACATTTCAAAATTGAGAGACTGCTCCATCAATCATCGCCTTATGTTGTGGATACAATTAGGATTTCTGGAAAGAATATCACACTAATTTGGCTGACAAAGTGAGTCTGATGACATACAGCGAATATGAATTTACTGCTGTAGCCGCTTTAAATTGGGGGGGGGGGTTATGCGGGAAAAGTGAATCTTTTCAACGCAGCCTCCCGACAGAGGCTAAAGGGCTTCCTCTTTCACTCGTTGTTGCCGTAGCAAACACTCACGATATCAAACTCGTTGCAGAGACGCTCGATGCGCTTCAGACAGGCAAGCCGGGTAAAAAGGTTAATCGTTCGATAGCAACAATACGCCATACCAGCAAAAGAAACGAAAATTAACAACAACATCAATATCCTGCTGTTTTAGGCGTTCACTAAAACTTTGTTCCTAGAACAGGATTCCCGTCAATTTCTTATCCAGAATTCGGGTTATTATTAGATAATTAAATTATTCATAGGATTATATACTGTGAAATATTATTGTGTTTTCATTGAAATAGATAGCGTAAATGAAACAATTAGGAAAAAATGAAAAGTAATTTATTGAGCGACCAAGTTATAAATTTCGTGCTATTAGTCAAGATTTTGTCCATACTACATAGACTATTTTGCATGAATATGGGTTTAATAGTGATTATATAATTGGTAGAGTAAAAGGAATATGTATGTCTTATTTTTTTGATACAGCAGTTAATATTGAGGGAAATAAGAAATTAAGAACGCCTCAGATTGAGGCATACATCAAGATTAGAGAGTATTTTAATCAGCCAGATAATAAAGAAGCATTAGTAGTACTACCGACAGGTACAGGGAAAAGTAGTTTAATTTCTATTGCGCCATATGGAGTTTCAAATAAAAGAGTTCTCATCATAACTCCTGGGCTTGTTACTAAAGATAGTATACGAAAAACTCAAGAGGTGTTAGAGGACAATTTCTGGGTGAATTGTGATGTTATATTTAATAGCAAAGATATTCCTGTGGTGAATGAATATCTTCAAGATATCAGTGATGAGCATTTATTTGCTAGTCATATTGTTTACTCTAATATACATCGAATATCAAGTAAGCGTGAGACAAGTCTAATAAGTAGAGTTCCACAGGATTTTTTTGATTTTATTATTATTGATGAGGCTCACCATGCTCCTGCCCAAAGTTGGCGTGAAGTTTTGGGATATTTCCGCGAGGCTAAGATACTTCATGTAACAGGAACACCATATCGAGGTGATAATCAAGAAATTCCTGGAGAAAAAATACATGAAACTCCTCTTTCAGAGGTTATGAAAAATAATTATGTGAAGTGGTTAAGAAAAGAGACGGTTAATGCACATGAGTTGTATTTTTCTATAAAAGAAAATGAGGAAGTTAAATTATCAAAGGAAGAGGTATTGGCATTTAAAGATAAAGAATGGATAGAGAAAAGTGTCGCTCTGTCTGAGGAATGCTCAAAAGATGTTATTGAATATAGCATATTAAAATTAAATGAGTTAAAGAAATTATCTAGTAAAGTTCCCCATAAAATATTAGCTGTAGGTTGTAGTATTTCTCACGCAGAAGATTTATATCATTGGTATAAAGAAAAGGGATTAAATTCTATTATTGTTCATAGTGAAATGTCCTTAGATGAATTACGTAGAGATTTTAGAAATATTGAAAATCATCAATGTGATGTCGTAATTTCAGTTAACATGTTGATGGAGGGTTATGATCATAAATACTTAAGTATTCTGGCTATATTTAGGCCATATATACCCAATGGATTTCAAGATGCATCGCGGCGGTAAGGGAGCGAATCCCCGGGAGCATAGATAACTATGTGACCGGGGTGAGAGAGTGCAGCCAACAAAGAAGCAACTTGAAAGATGACGGGTATAAACACTCAAATAGATGAACAGGCTGTAGAAGCCCTAGCATGTGCGATGCTAAAGCAGATAAGCGTTCATCGGAGCCTGTTGTGTCACCATCAATCTTAAGTTGTATATGTGCGGTTTTTGCATTAATCGCTATGGTTAATTCCGCAGGTTTGTCATCCCACATCATCTCTTTTTGAACTTTATTCTGTTCCACAATTTCAGCGATATTTTGTTTATCCCTTTGATGAAGAGCGAAAAAATCGTGGGTATGATAATTATCGGGTAATGCGATTTTTGTGGATAAAGTGGTTTGCATTTCTTCTCTCCAAAGGTATGGGTGTTTTAGTTAGCACTTTGGATAAAAAAGCACTGAACCTTGTTTTTAAATTTTTTCTGACAGGAACAATATCGTCAATTTGTGGTCTTTGTATATGTCAGTTTAAAGGAGAGATTAATGAAAGCATATTGTTTTAATTTACGACAGAAAATTTTGACATCTGTTCTGCTTTTTTCATGTTATATAGGTTTTGCTTACTCAAATATAAATACGCATAAACAGTTTTTCCGTCATGATGGTAGTGAAATAACTTACTATCTTAAGCAAAGAGGTGGTAAGAATTTATTAGTGCTGATACAGGGCTCTGATTGTAATAGTATCGATAATAATAAGTTTGTGAATAATGCATTCAGTGATATTTATCCCGATAGTGATGTTCTGACTGTGGAAAAATATGGCATTAATGCATCACTCCTTTGGTCTGATGTTGTTGAACGTTCAGATTGTCCTAAGGATTATATGAGTTCGGATACACCGGAACAAAGGGTTAAGGATTATATTCAGATCATTGATTATCTGAAACATCAGAATAAATATAACAAGATCATTATTTTGGGTGGAAGTGAGGGGGCAGTGGTTGCTAATTTAATTACATCACAAGTCAATTATATTGATAGAACTGTGTCACTGAATGGTGGAGGTCGGTATTTCTCTGATGATGTTATTCATAGTATAAAGAGTGAAGCGCTACCAGAATATCTCAATGAAGAGATTAAAGGAATACGAACATGTTTACTTCCGGATTAACGATGTTGCACTTATTATATGAATCCAAGTTTTAATCAACTAGATAATAAAAAGGCATTAGCGCGAATACTTGAAGAAGTTAAGAGGATGATACAATGATCGACTTATTAAAAGTAAACGAGATTATAGAAAGAATGGTAGCTTTTTTTAGTGAGAGGTGTTCAGCCTGATGAACTCATAACTGCTGTTTTTGAGAGTGAATACGATAACATTAAAATCATTAATAAATCTAATGAGTTATTTTTTAATAAAGAAAGTTATTTTATAGTATAGGCAAAATTATTTTCACTTATTATGCTAATGCAATGCAGTATGCAAATTTTAATTTACGCTGAGAAAATTAGGTAATAAATTTTCGTATCCGGTAAAAGATTTCATTAAATTTAAAAGTAAAATTAAAGAGAGATAGTTTTTTATGAGTAATAATGACAAACCTAATGTTGCAGTTGGTGGTTCAATGAATACTAAAATAGGTCCATATGATGTTCATATTGAAGGTGTTCATCCAATTTCATATTATGAAGGTAGTACTCCTTTTGATTCTAATGATCAAGAAATTGAAATTCAGGATAAATTACAATTGCATTCAGAAACAAGTTTTTTGCCAAATTTTTCAGCAACTGGTGGTTACATGAGTTCTGGGCAAATGGTAAAGGCACTAACAGATGGTGCTAAATATGCTCCGATGGGAGGGATTGGCTTTGCTGATATAGTTAATACTTATAAGGATAAATATAACAAAGAGAATTGCCCTATTTGTGAAAAAAAAGATTGCCCGGTTTTAAAAAGAGATTGTGAGAATATATTGAGGGGGATAAAAAAATTTGGCTCAGAGAAAAAAGCATTTTTGATGGGTAATCCAAATATCACCAGACCAATTATGGCTAATAGGTATGTTTTTAATTCAACATTACCTGTTGTAATGAGTTATGTATCTAAGTTTGAAGGAAGAGTTAATTCAAATGTAAATACTCTGAGAGAATTTTTTGATGATCGATTCTTTTTAGAGCAGAAGATAAATTCATTTAGATTACTACCAGTTAAAATTCAAGCTGTTTTACAAATATTTGTTTATGGAAGGGATGCAAGAGATTCAAAATATGATAGATTTTATAATAATCTTAAAGGATCTATAGGAGAAGTAAATTATAATAAAGCCATAAAAGAGCTACATGATAATATGCCGCTGACAGAAAGAAATCTTTTTGTTTTAAATGAATTAATAAAAGCAAATGGTAATATTAATAATGAGGTAGGGAAAATAAAAAAATTAACTACATACCTGGCTGATTTTGATAAAAAATATGGGTATGGAACAGGAGAAGATGCTAGCTATTCTGAAGACTGGTATGGTGCTTATACTGGTGAGAGCAATAACTTGCCTCAGAAAATGAAGGAAATCTTATTTGCGATGCGGCACCCTATTGCAGCCTATGATATTGGGTTCTACGAAAGAGGAGCTACCAATATCACGACTAATGCGGTGCGTTTTTCAACCCAGGGGAATAGTAAAACGAACCCCAATGGTACGTTACTGGATAATAAATATAAGGAAGGCTCCCAGGTCAATGCTTTTCGGCATACACTATGGCAAGCTGCCATTGCTGCTCGGTATGGTGAGGAAGTCGCACTCCATGCAGGCAATGCTCATGAAAGTAATCCTAAAATAGATCTTAACATCCGGCAGTTTGCTGCCCTTAAGGACGCAGATCAGACAATTGATTTACTCAATAACCAGATAGGGCGTAGGATTGGCCTACAGAGCAGGAACTCGTCAATGAAAGCGCAGGCCAAGGCAGTGTTGAATCGCTTTCATAAAGAGGGATTGTATGTTGCCAAGAAAAATGCGATGGGGTTTGAGATTGTCAAAGAAAAAATCACCGATGAGCAGTTTTCTTATATGAACTCGGTATTTGAAAGAGGAAATGAAGATGGCTTTTCACCTGAGTAACTATTGGCGATGCAATTGGAACAGCAGAAAAAATAAAATCATTTTTTTTTCATGCACGTTGCTGATAGTTTTTTTTATGTTCAATAGTAACCGACAGTTTAGCATTGTTAAGAGTATGTTTGATTATGCTGATAAACATTGCCAGCAAAACACAGACTGCTTGGTTAACATCAGCAAAATTACGCCGTTTAAATGGGACACTTTGTATGTTATTGATAGTGGTTGGAATATTGACGAAATTAAGTCTGTCATTGGCGCGGAGTTAAAGGAAAGGACTGATATCTTTTCCAAGATTATCTTTGTTAAGGATGGGCAAGTGGTTTATTTCGAAGAGTATCATTATTATCCGGATTCAGGAGATGAAAAAATCTTGGTTCTCGATTTTGATTATGAAAATCAGGAAAAAGGGCTTATAGCTTATTATCGTGTTCCCAGAGAGGCTCCCAAAATTGTCATAAAAATGAAAGGAGACCCATCAGTAGAAGACAAAATTTACTATTTATTTTCTTCCGTTAATGAGCAGCAGGTTCAGAGGAACCCTTCATCATTCCGAAAACCATCATGATGCCTTGATGTTAAAAAAACGCATCATAATACCCGGTGATATTTGCCGGGTTTACTAAATAATAGCAACAATACACCATACCAATAAAAGAAATGAAAATTAGCAATAACATCAATATTCTGCACTTGATTCTTGTCGCGATGCAATGAGCCATTTAAATAGTTGAATCCCCGTAACAGGGAATAATTAATTGTCTACATACCAATGCCTTTTATAGCGAGTAAATTATCTGCTAATTGCTGAATATCTTGCTCATCTGAGATTGCTAATGTTAATTCACCAGATTCAATTAATTGGCTTAAGCGGAGTAATGCTTTGGCTTTGCTGACAGAAAATCCGCATTGGTGTAATTCATCTTCTGAACGGTTGATGATTTGTCTGGCGGTTGGAAAGCGCCATAGCCCGGAGGAGTGCTGGACTCCCATTGCCTGAATAAATCTCCTGCGAATAGAGATGGCTGCACTGACGCTGATCTGCTGGCCGATAACCGCCCAACTTAATGCTTCAAACGGTGTGGCTGATTGATAAACTCTTAAACCTGATTGTCTGGCAATAAGTGAACCAATAACTGGGTGCCCTTTATATATGCCCTATGGATTTAATTCGATATCTCATTTGGCAATGAAAAATATATATAAATATATCCGTCATCTTTCAAGTTGCCTCTTTGTTGGCTGCACTCTCTCACCCCAGTCACATAGTTACCTATGCTCCCGGGGATTCGCTCCCTTGCCGTCGCGATGCATCTTGAAATCTATTAGGTATAACAAGTTGATGATTAATGATTTGTAATAAATTTAATAATATAATTGCTTGAGATTTATTTTATATTCTTGTTATTATAATAGATGAATGGGATGTAATTATAATATTTACTATAAATCATCACTTGATTAATATACCGCTTGTTATTTCCAGAAAATATAGTACTAAAACGTTATGAATTATTTGTTGCTTCTGAGATGATTTCCTCGGTTTTACCTTTTGTAGCATAGAAGGTAAATATCTGTTTATTTCTCATTATCATTTATCTCTGTCATTATATTTTCTAGAAAAAATTACTGAAATATCCTGCTCATTACAGGATGTAATATCTTTTTTATTTTCTGTTGGGTAATAAAATATTGATTTTAAATTAATTAAATTTATTTTATTATTTTATTGACAATGCATTAATGGCATCTATAGTTATATGTATTAGATAAAGCATCAATATGGCATCAAAAATGCTGTAGATATTATCTAAATGCTGGATAAATTCCTGATAAACACCTTGTTTTCTAGTGAAAATGGTTACCGTTTTGTGTGGGCAAGATAAATAGCTTATTGTATATATTTTTGAATGATATAAGTTATTTATCAATCGGTTAGATTAAATTTTGGAGTTTATGTCATGATAATTAAGAAAGATATTTTGTTAAATGAAGAGCTGATTGTCGATGATGATCTTAAAGTGGGTAAAGTAGAGAAGGTCAATATTGATATTCTGTCACCCAGCTCAGTCATTGTTAGTCTGAATATTTTAGGCGTAGTTGATGATTTTCATCTATTACTAGTTGATGATAAAGATAAAGAGAAGATTGTGCTGCTCTATCTTTCTCTTTTACGTGTTCTTCATGAAAAATTAGATGTAAAAGTAAAAGTCGCAAAAAGTAAACTTACTAAGATAAAATATATAGTAGGTGTTGAAATTTAAGAAGTATTTGTTAAATTTCTAAATGAGCGCGTGAATTAAAATATTTCTTAGGATAACTGGATTTGATTTAAGCAATATAATCAGTTATCAAATACAGTATTGTTACTAATTGAAATTAAATGTAATGTTTATTTGTATGATGAAACTGGTTTTATTCAAATCCTAAATGTACTTTCTATTAAATACACTTAACTACAGGCAGAATGGTAATATTACTGTTCTGCCTGTGTTTATATTGAGGTTCGTTATTATAGAATTAAAAAAACAATGTTATTATAAATAAGCTTTTATTTATCTGTGTTAATATTTATAAAGTCAATAGTTATATAGCAAACAATCACATTAACTCTATTTTACAATGCTTAAATTTAATTTCTTTACAAATTCAAATGTCCATATATTATTGCTCGCAGAAAAATTTATATTATTATTTTAGCGTTATAAAACTACGGTGAAACTATAAAGTTGTTTTTTATATTATTACCTTAATTGAAAGTTTCATGATGAAAAAATAAATTTTATAACAGTTTTTCACTGTTTTAAATAGCCAATATTATGATTTGTTGTTGGGTTTATCAGATCTAAAAAATCATAGTTAATTTGACTTTTTAAACAGAAAGAAATGTAAATCCATAATATTATGTATGATAACATATTGAAATTGAATTTTTTCTAAGAGGTTTATATTGATGGAAATAGGGTCGCAATTAATACAGTTGTTATAGTTTTGAAGCGACATAATATTAAAATATCAGGAGACGACATGCTTGATTCAAATTTAACAGATTGTAATAGTAAGAATTCTTCCCCAGTTTGTTCTTTTAATGAATGGGACCCACTTGAGGAGGTTATTGTCGGTGTAGTCGATGGTGCCAGATTTCCCGGTTGGCATATGGCGATAGAGCCAATATTACCACCGAATCAAGTTGATAATTTTCATCGATATGCAGGTCGGTCATTTCCGCAAGAGCAAATTGATGCAGCATCTAGAGAGTTAGAAGAATTTGTCCATATTCTTGAAGGTGAAGGTGTGACAGTACGTCGTCCGGATCCGCAAGACCAATCTCAGGTATTTGGTGCACCAGGCTGGAGTAGTACAGGGTTTTATTGTGCAATGCCTCGTGATGTGCTGTTAGTTATTGGAAATGATATTATTGAATGCCCACTAGCATGGCGTTCCCGTTATTTTGAGACGGCAGCATACAAGACTTTACTTAAAGATTACTTTAAGAAAGGGGCAAAATGGAGCGCTGGGCCAAAGCCGCAGTTGACCGAGGAACAATATAATTTCGAATGGCATCGGCCTAATGGCAATGAGCGTGTTCCCCTTGCTATAACTGAATTTGAACCAACTTTTGATGCTGCGGATTTTATTCGGTGTGGGCGAGATATCATTGCTCAAAAAAGCCATGTTACAAACGAATTTGGTATTGAATGGCTGCGTCGTCATATAGGTGATGAATATCGTATTCATGTTTTTGAATTTAACGATGATAGCCCTATGCACATTGATGCCACCTTTGTTCCTATGGCACCAGGAAAACTGTTAATTCACCCAGAAAAAGTATTAAAAATTCCTGAATTGTTTAGGAACTGGGATGTATTACATGCGCCGAAACCGGTTATTCCTGATGATCATCCTCTGTATACGACCAGTAAATGGATCAACATGAATATTCTGATGTTGGATGAACAGCGAGTGATTGTTGAAAAGCAGGATGAGCCAATGATTGCTGCAATGAAACGCTGGGGCTTTACGCCAATTCCATGTAATTTCAGGAATTTTAATACGTTCGGCGGTTCCTTCCACTGTGCAACCGTGGATGTAAGACGGCGCGGAACTTTACAGTCTTATCTTGACTAGGAATAAATAATGATGGCTATCTGGAGATATTCCCCTTGGGATGCAGTAATGTTTGCATTAAGTATCTTGCATACGGTAGCCACTATTACGCTAGTTGTGTATTGGAATGGTTTCACTATTATGGGGTGGTTGACTCATGTTATTCTCCTTACATTGATGACAACTTACAACATAGTAGTGATCTCGCATTTTTTTACCCATACTCCTTGGTTTGTTTCTAATACCATGAATATGTTTGTGTCTATATTGAATTCAATGAATATTGGGCAATCTATACAGTCTTATCATTTGTCCCATGTTCGTAATCACCACAAATATAATAACGACCGGGGAGTCGGCGAAAGTGGACCGCAGGATATCTCTTCAACCTTTATCAATGGAAAAGAAAGAGGGGAACATAATACTCTTTGGAATTATTCTATCATTGGTGGAATATTTACTCTTTATAACAGTTTAATTCGTATGTTATGGGCTATATTTATCTGGCATAAACCGCTTAGTAAAGCGGATAAAGGATATGAAAAACTTCTTTCAAGAGTAAAAGTTAGGAGAATAAAAGAGTTGTGGCAATTGAGACTGGATAGATTATTTCAAGCGATGTGGGTGATTATCTTATTCACTTGGTCTTGGGAATGGGCCTTATTTTGCTATCTACCTTCTCTCTATTTTGCCTTTGTTCTGGTTAATATACAAAATTATTATGAGCATTATGGTGCATTGCCGGGAAATAAATTTTCAAATTCAGTGAGTTACTATGGCCGTGTCTATAATTTTTTGATGTTTAATGATGGCTATCACCAAGAACATCATATCTCAGGAAACACGCATTGGAAGCTATTACCTGATTTACGTAGAAAATATTCGATCCAGCTTTTTGCACAGAAGAGAGTTATTAGTCCGGTACCTGCAATACTGGGTTTTTTACATAGACGTAGATCTTTATTGCATAGATCTATACCCAATGGATTTCAAGATGCATCGCGGCGGCAAAGGAGCGAATCCCCGGGAGCATAGCAAACTATGTGACCGGGGTGGGTGAGTGCAGCCAACAAAGAAGCAACTTGAAAGATGACGGGTATATAAATCAAAAATAATGGGTGAGTCTACTATAATGAAAGAAGAATTCGAGATTAGAGGAGCAACACTGGCAGAATCGGAGTTTATGATATACGAAACATCAAACAATATATCTGTACACGCACTTTCTGCCCTTTTAGATGGCCACCTTGCGGCTTGTCGGGTTCGTAATTTTCTTCCGTCAGAACAAAGCAGGAAAATAATTGAGAACTTTTGGTGTTCTTCGGCACGGACTCCTCGTTACGGAGAAGGTATTGAAGGTGTTGAGGGGTACTTCATTGGAGCATCTCATATTGAAAAAGATACCTGCCAATATATTGAAGAAGCAGAAAATTTCCGTTCAGCAATTAATGAGGTGTTTCAAGATACGATCAATCCCATTGATCGTTTTATTGATCAAATAGTTCATTTTAGTAGTAATAACCTACGGGTAATGCGTCCTGCAATGTATCATGGTGTTGCGGCGGGTAATGTAAAAATTGTGTATTGGAATAATTTTGGCAAATTCCTTTTATTACCTCATGATGATCTTGCGCAGTTAAGTGATCCGCGCCAGAGTGATTTTGAGATCCAACAGATTAATCGTGTTATGGCGGTAAATTTTTACGCTGATGTTCCTCAAAATGGTGGACAATTAAAAGTATGGAACATTCAACCTGACGACCAATCGCGTAGTGCCCTTGGTTTAACTTACAGTGGTTTTCCATACCCGTCGGAATTATTGGAAGATCATGCAAGTATGGTGATTAATATTGAGGCGGGAGATTTGGTATTACTGAATGGGAACTTGGTCCATGCGGTACTGAATGGCAATACTATCTCTGCACCAGAACGGCGTTTACTAGTGACCTGTTTTATGGGATTACAGCAAAATGGTGATCTTATTTGGTGGACCTAACGCAACATGCTTACAGATATTTATCCATAACGAAATGGAATATGCGTCTCTGTTTAGAAATAGCCCATGTCAATGTTAGAAGAGATAGACTAGGCCACTACTCGCATGAACACACTTGCCAGGTTAGTATTAGCCGAAGCGTATGTGTTCATGCGTTTCACTTTCATTTTTCCTCCTGCTATTCTACCTCCTTATATTATCCATAACAGTGTAATATGATTACCTTTGAGAGCGGGGTGATATTTAGTCAGTGTCAGATTTGGCTAGCTGCGTTGGCTTGGGTACATTAAATGTAAAACAGGGTGTGGATTCTCTATGATTTCTAAAGCTCAATGGATCTCTTATAGTTCAACGTTGATTTTTGTTTTATTGTGGAGCAGTGGTGCAATTTTTTCTCGATGGGGACTCGATCATAGTACCGCATTTGCCATTCTTACGATGCGTTTTACTATTGCGCTTATTTTTTTGATATTTCTAGGATTATTATTCAGGCATAAGGGCTATTATTTACCTGAACATGGTACTCGCAAACAGATTGCGGGTACCGGTGTTTTGTTAATTGGCGGCTATTCTATTTGTTACTTTTTTGCTTTGGATAACGGGATCACGCCTGGCGTTTTGGCTACAGTGATGGGGATTCAACCGATTATCACATTGTTGGTGATCGAACGTCATTTCTCGGTTGTACGTTTAGCGGGTTTGTTATTAGCATTATTGGGCTTGGTATTAGTGGTGTATCAAAGCTTAGTGCTGTCTCGGTTTTCTATTGCTGGTATTACTTTTGCCTTAGCAGCATTGGCTTGTATGAGTATTGGTGCGATTTTACAGAAACGAATTCATCAAGCTCCTTCTGCGGTTTTACCCCTGCAATATAGTGTTAGTCTACTACTTTGTTTATTGTTTGTTCCTTTCCAACCTTTTGAATTTCAATTGGTGCCTGGTTTTATTATTTCATTATTATGGTTAGGGTTAGTTATCTCTGTTGTGGCTCAATTATTACTTTACCGACTCATTCAGGCAGGTAATTTAGTGAATGTAACCAGTCTTTTTTATCTCGTCCCTGGTGTAACCGCGGTAATGGATTATTTATTTTTAGGAAATTCGTTACCTGCTCTAAGTTTGTTGGGAATGGTAGCCATTTTATCAGGACTTGTATTAGTCTTTCGTACAAAGAAAGGTTCCCTTGCCACTGAATAAATCTGGATTACTGGGCTTACAATGAGTCCGGTAATTGCTTTTTTATGAATGCCGAAATCAGTACTAGCACGAATTCATCTATTCCGACGAGTAACCGCAGTTACTTTCTGTTTCTCTTTATACCCGTTATCTTTCAAGTTGCCTCTTTGTTGGCTGCACTCGCTCACCCCGGTCACATCGTTATCTATGCTCCCGGGGATTCACTCCCTTACCGTCGCGATGTATCTTGAAATCCATAGGGTATATATATTAAATGATAATCATTATTACTTGGATGTTGATTATTTCCGTCTTACAGTACTGCCCGCATATATCGTATTACTAGATTGCATATATGTGCCCTGTTTGTATAACATTAAATTATTAGGAAATTAATGATGGAATCGATGATATCTACAGATAATATTCATTTATTTATCAAGAAAATAGATGAACTGGTTAATATTGAAAATGAAAAAAAAGGGGGAGCTCTCGCAGTCGCTATTATCCACGATGATAAGATAATTTATCAGCGTCATATCGGGCAAGCTAGCATTGAACATGCTGTGGCTGTAAAACCTAATACTAAATTCTATTTAGCGAGTGCCTCAAAACAATTCACGGCTTTTTGCATAGCCTTGCTGGAGAAAGAAGGAAAGCTCAACGTCAAGGATAAAGTCAGACAATATTTTGATTATTTACCCGCGCATTTTTCTGATATTACCATTGAGCATCTTATTCACCACACCAGTGGGTTACGGGATATATTTTTACTTTATAGTCTGGCGGGTAAAAACTCAAGTTTTGACTACTGCCATGCCGATTTAGTGAGAAAATTGATCCAACGACAACAGACATTTAACGCCCCCATTGGGGAATATTATATTTATAGCAACACGGGCTATTATTTGCTGGGGGAAATCGTCAGCATAGTTTCAGGTAAGTCATTAAAGAAATATGCAGAAGAAAATATTTTCGCTCCATTAGAGATGAAAGATACCATTATCTGTGATGATATAACCGAGATTATCTCTAATCGGGCGATGGGTTACACTTATCATGAGAATTCGCAACAGTGGATAAGAAGTGATATTAACAATTCTGTGATCGGTAGTGCAGCGGTTCACTCCACCGTGAATGATTTATGTCGTTGGGCTAGAGCGTTTTATTCGCCATCTATTGTTCAGGATCTACTGCCTCAATTATCCCGTACACCAGATTTAACCAATGGCAATCGCAACAATTATGCTTACGGTTTGATTATCGACCAACGTGAAGGGCAAAGGATAATACAACACAGTGGTACCTATGCCGGCTTTCGAGCGAATATTTGTATTTTACCGGATGCTAAATTAGGTATGGCGATGACTGCTGCAACCGATGTTGATGTTGGTAAATGGACGGATCGGTATCTTGATATATTGTTTAATACCAATGTTGAGCCAGAAAAACCGCATTGCCTAACCAGTGATATCGATATCACCGGTATTTTCCGAGGGATAGAGCCTTATCCTTATATTATTACCAAAGAAGATGTTTATTTTTTAGGTAATTTATTTACAAAAGGTAACCAAATTATTTTTAACGCTGACGGTACATTCCAAGAACAAGGAAGTAAAATCCAGTTCAGATCCGTCATTGACAATGACAGTGTTATCGCACTGGAACATATTGATGAAAATGGTAACGTTTTTTATTTGAAAAAGATGAACGATGAAGAGAGGGTCGATATTAAGCTATTTTCAGGGCGCTATTATAGTCACGAAACAGAGTCGATAATTAATATTATATCGTCTGGTGATGATATTTATATTGATGGGATTATCCATCCTGTAAAAAAAGAGGCTTTGCGACATATTTATGGCAATAGTTATTTCTCACCCAGTACTGAGTTTGTTGTTGATTTTGAATTAGATCCTGATACCAATAAATCTCGTCTTTATATCGGCAATTCACGTTGCTTGAATGTGGAATTTGTTGCAGTTTAATTCACAGGTTAGTACGTGGAAATTTAGATCAGCGTTTCGTTAGCAGGATAGAATGAATGTTATTGAGGGCCTAAAGATACTTTATATTAGATGAACCTTGTTCCAGACAGAACTATTATATTTATGTTCTGTCTGTTTTTTATAAATATGAGGAGATTAATGATGAAACTGACAATATCCACAGATAATATTAAATTATTTCTCAAGAAAATAGATGAATTAGTTGATATTGAGAATAAAAAAGAGGGTGGCGCTCTCGCCGTTGCGGTTACCCACGGCAATAAAACGATTTATCAGCGTCATATCGGGCAAGCTAGCATTGAACATGCTGTGGCTGTAAAACCTAATACTAAATTCTATTTAGCGAGTGTTTCAAAACAATTCACGGCTTTTGGCATAGCTTTATTGGAGAAAGAAGGAAAGCTCAGCGTCAAGGATAAAGTTAGACAATATTTGGATTATTTACCCGCGCATTTCTCTGATATTACTATTGAACATCTTATTCATCACTAGTGGGTTACGGGATATATTTTTACTTTATGGTCTGGCAGGTAAAAACTCAGATTTTGACCACTGCCATGTTGATTTAGTAAGAAAAATGATCCAACGACAACAGGCACTTAACGCCCCCACTGGGGAATATTATCTTTATTGCAACACGGGCTATCATTTGCTAGGGGAAATTATCAGCGTAGTTTCAGGTCAGTCGTTGAAAAAATATGTAGAAGAAAATGTTTTCACTCCATTAAAGATGAAAGATACCATCATCTGCGATGATATAACCGAGATTATCTCTGACAGGGCGATGGGTTACGCTTATAATAAGGATTCACAACGGTGGATAAGAAGCGATATCAACAATTTTGTGGTGGGTAGTGCAGGGGTTCACTCCACAGTGAATGATTTGTGTCGTTGGGTTAGAGCGTTTTATTCGCCATCGATTGTTCAGGATCTATTGCCTCAATTATTCCGTACACCAGATTTAACCAATGGCAATCGTAACAATTATGCTTACGGTTTGATTATCGACCAACGTGCAGGGCAAACGATAATACAACACAGTGGTACCTATGCTGGATTCAGAGCTAATATTTGTATTTTACCGGATGCTAAATTAGGTATCGTGATGACCGCTGCAATAGGTGTTGATGTTGCTAAATGGGTGGATCGGTATATTGATATATTGCTTAACACCGATGTTGAGCCAGAAAAACCACATTGCTTAACTAGTGATATTGATATTACCGGTATTTTCCGAGGGATAGAGTCTTATCCTTATGTTATTATCAAAGAAGATGTTTATTTTTTAGGTAGTTTATTCGAAAAAGGAAATCCGATTACTTTTAACTCTGACGGTACATTCCAAGCGAAAGAAGGTAAAACCCGGTTCAGACCTATCATTGAAAATAACAATGTTATCGCACTGGAACAGATTAATGAAAATGGCAATGTTTTTTATTTTAAAAAAATGAACAATGAAGGTATTATTGATATTCAGCTATTGTCAGGGCGATATTATAGTAATGAAACAGAGGCGATAGTTAATATTATACCGTATGGTGAAGGTATTTATATTGATGGGATTGTCTATCCTGTAAAAAAAGAGGTTTTGCAGCATATTTATGGGAATAGTTATTTATCTCCAGGAACTAATCTTATTATTGATTTTGAATTTGATCCAGATAAAAATAAATGTCGTCTCTATATCAGTAATTCTCGTTGCTTGAATTTGGAATTCATTGCAGTTTAATGGACAGGTTAGTAAATACAAATTTAGAATAGTATTTCGCTAGCAAGATAGGATTGATGCTATTATGAGAGTATGGAGATCTTTTCTATTAGATACACTTAATTCTAGGCAGAACGGTTATATTTATGTTCTGCCTGTTTTTGTAAATATTAGATCCAAAATGATTTCTGAAAGAAAATAATGTTTATAAAATTTAGATAATTTTAATTTTCATCCGCAGTTACTTTATATTGTCATTCACACATTAAATGATAGTCATTATTACTTGGATATTTCTTGTTTACGTCTTACAGTACTGCCCGCATATGTACTGCTATCAAGTTGTATATATATGTTCTGTTTTGTAACCTTAAATAGGGAAATTCATGATGGAATCGATGATATCTAAAGATAATATTCATTTGTTTATCAATAAAATAGATGAGCTGGTTAATATTGAAAATGAAAAAAAAGGTGGAGCTCTCGCAGTCGCTATTATCCACGATGATAAGATAATTTATCAGCGTCATATCGGGCAAGCTAGCATTGAACATGCTGTGGCTGTAAAACCTAATACTAAATTCTATTTAGCGAGTGCCTCAAAACAATTCACGGCTTTTTGCATAGCCTTGCTGGAGAAAGAAGGAAAGCTCAACGTCAAGGATAAAGTCAGACAATATTTTGATTATTTACCCGCGCATTTTTCTGATATTACCATTGAGCATCTTATTCACCACACCAGTGGGTTACGGGATATATTTTTACTTTATAGTCTGGCGGGTAAAAACTCAAGTTTTGACTACTGCCATGCCGATTTAGTGAGAAAATTGATCCAACGACAACAGACATTTAACGCCCCCATTGGGGAATATTATATTTATAGCAACACGGGCTATTATTTGCTGGGGGAAATCGTCAGCATAGTTTCAGGTAAGTCATTAAAGAAATATGCAGAAGAAAATATTTTCGCTCCATTAGAGATGAAAGATACCATTATCTGTGATGATATAACCGAGATTATCTCTAATCGGGCGATGGGTTACACTTATCATGAGAATTCGCAACAGTGGATAAGAAGTGATATTAACAATTCTGTGATCGGTAGTGCAGCGGTTCACTCCACCGTGAATGATTTATGTCGTTGGGCTAGAGCGTTTTATTCGCCATCTATTGTTCAGGATCTACTGCCTCAATTATCCCGTACACCAGATTTAACCAATGGCAATCGCAACAATTATGCTTACGGTTTGATTATCGACCAACGTGAAGGGCAAAGGATAATACAACACAGTGGTACCTATGCCGGCTTTCGAGCGAATATTTGTATTTTACCGGATGCTAAATTAGGTATGGCGATGACTGCTGCAACCGATGTTGATGTTGGTAAATGGACGGATCGGTATCTTGATATATTGTTTAATACCAATGTTGAGCCAGAAAAACCGCATTGCCTAACCAGTGATATCGATATCACCGGTATTTTCCGAGGGATAGAGCCTTATCCTTATATTATTACCAAAGAAGATGTTTATTTTTTAGGTAATTTATTTACAAAAGGTAACCAAATTATTTTTAACGCTGACGGTACATTCCAAGAACAAGGAAGTAAAATCCAGTTCAGATCCGTCATTGACAATGACAGTGTTATCGCACTGGAACATATTGATGAAAATGGTAACGTTTTTTATTTGAAAAAGATGAACGATGAAGAGAGGGTCGATATTAAGCTATTTTCAGGGCGCTATTATAGTCACGAAACAGAGTCGATAATTAATATTATATCGTCTGGTGATGATATTTATATTGATGGGATTATCCATCCTGTAAAAAAAGAGGCTTTGCGACATATTTATGGCAATAGTTATTTCTCACCCAGTACTGAGTTTGTTATTGATTTTGAATTTGATCCTGATACCAATAAACCTCATCTCTATACCAGTAATTCACGTTGTTGGAAGGTAGAATTCGTCGCAGTTTGATTTATACCCGTCATCTTTCAAGTTGCCTCTTTGTTGGCTGCACTCGCTCACCCCGGTCACATAGTTTGCTATGCTCCCGGGGATTCACTCCCTTGCCGCCGCGATGCATCTTGAAATCCATAGGGTATATATTTATGTTCTGTCTGTTTTTTGTAAACATCAGCTCCCATAGTTACTTTATATTGCCATTCACACATTAAATGATAATCATTATCACTTGGATGTTTCATGTTTACATCTTAAAGTACTGCCCGCATATGTATTGCTATCAGGCCGTATATATATATTTTGTTTGATAACCTTAAATAAGGAAGTTCATGATGGAATCTACTATAGCCACAGATAATATTAAATTATTTCTCAAGAAAATAGATGAACTGGTCAATATTGAGAATAAAAAAAAGGGTGGTGCTCTCGCTGTTGCTGTTACCCACGGCAATAAAATCATTTATCAGCGTCATATTGGACAAGTTAGCATTGAACATGCTGTTGCTGTAAAGCCTAATACTAAATTCTATTTGGCGAGTGTTTCAAAACAATTCACGGCTTTTTGTATTGCTTTGCTGGAAAAAGCAGGAAAGCTTTGCGTCAAGGATAAAGTTGGACAATATTTGGATTATTTCCCCACGGAATTTTCTGATATTACCATTGAACATCTTATTCACCATACCAGTGGATTACGGGATGAGTTTTTACTTTATGAGCTGGCAGGTAAAAATTCGGACTTTGATCACCGCCATATTGATTTAGTCAGAAAACTGACTCAACGGCAACAAGCGCTTAACGTTACGCCGGGGGAATATCATCTCTATTGCAATACGGGCTATAATTTGCTGGCGGAAATAGTTAGAGTGGTTTCAGGTAAATCATTAAGAGAATATGCGGAGGAAAATGTTTTTGCCCCATTAAAGATGAAAGATACCTTTTTCTATGATGATATAAACGAAATTATTCCTGATCGGGCAATGGGCTACACTTATAACGTGAACTCTCATCAGTGGATAAGAGATGATCTTAACGATACGGTGGTCGGTGGTTCAGGGCTTCATTCTACGGTAAATGATTTGTGTCGTTGGATCAGAGCATTTTATTCACCATCCATTGTTCAGGATCTGTTGCCTCAATTATCCCGTACCCCGGATTTAACCAATGGTAACCGTAACAATTATGCTTACGGTGTGATTATCAGCCAACGCGAAGGACAAAAGATAATACAACATGGTGGTTCCTATACTGGTTTTAAATCCCATGTTTGTATTTTACCGGATGCTAAATTAGGTATCGCGATTACCGCTGCAACAGGTGTTGATGTTTCTGTATGGGTGGAACAGCATATTGATATCTTATTTGACACCGATATTAAGCCGGAAGAACCGCATTGCCTAACCAGTGATATCGATATCACCGGTATTTTCCGAGGGGCGGAGCCTTATCCTTATATTATTACCAAGGAAGAGACTTATTTATTAGGTAATTTATTCGAAAAAGGTAACCCGATTATTTTTAACGCTGACGGTACATTCCAAGAGAAAGGCGGTAAAATCCGGTTCAGACCCATCATTGAAAATGACAGTGTTATTGCATTAGAACAGATTGATGAAAATGGCAATGTTTTTTATCTTAAAAAGAGGGTTGATGACGGTAGTATCGATATTCAGCGATTGTCAGGGCGTTATTATAGCCATGAAACAGAAGCAACGATCACGGTTTCTGCTTCTGGCGATGGGATTTATATTGATGGGGTTGTTTATATTGGTAAAAAGGAAGTCTTACGGCGGATTTATGGGAATAGTTATTTTTCTCCCAGTACTGAGCTGATTATTGATTTTGAATTAGATACTGAAACTAATAAACCTCATCTCTATATCAGTAATTCACGTTGTTGGAAGATGGAATTCGTCATAGTTTAATTTATAAAGTGATATTGCTATCAGATCATATATATACCGGTCATCTTTCAAGTTGCTTCTTTGTTGGCTGCACTCACAGTTATCTATGCTCCCAGGGATTCGCTCTCTTGCCGCCGCGATGCATTTTGAAATCCATAGGGTATATATTCTGTTTTATAACCTTAAATAAGGAAATTCATGATGGAATTGACGATATCTAGAGATAACATTAAGTCTCTTGTTAATAAAATAGACAATTTAATTGATATTGAAAATAAAAAAAATGGCGGCGCCCTCGCGGTTGCTGTTACCCACGGAAATGAAACTGTTTATAAGCGTTATATCGGGCAAGCCAGTATTGAACATGCTGTTGCTATCACCCAAAATACGAAGTTCTATATGGCGAGTGTTTCAAAGCAATTCACCGCTTTTTGTATTGCCTTGCTAGAAAAAGAAGGAAAGCTCAACGTCAAGGATAGAGTTGGAAAATATGTGGATTATTTCCCGGCACATTTCTCTGGTATTACCATTGAGCATCTTATTCATCATACCAGTGGGTTACGGGATAAATATGCTCCTTATGGCTTGGCGGGTAAAAACTCAGATTTTGACCACCGCAGTATAGATTTATTGAGAAAGCTGATTCAACGGCAACAAAAGCTTAATTTTATGCCTGGAGAATATCATCTCTATAGCAATATGGGCTATAATTTGTTGGCAGAAATCATCAAAGTGGTTTCGGGTAAATCGTTAAGAGAATATGCGAAAGAAAATATCTTTATTCCATTAAAGATGAATAATACCTCTTTCTATGATGATGTTACTGAGGTTATCTCTGACCGGGCGATAGGTTATGTCTATAACGAAGCTTCAAATCAATGGATAAGATCGGATCACAACGATTCAACTATAGGTAGTGCGGGGCTTCGTTCTACAGTGAGTGATTTGTGTCGTTGGATGAAAGCATTTTATTCACCATCGATTGTGCGGGATATGTTGCCTCATTTATCTCGTATGCCAAATTTAGCTAATGGCAATCGTAACAATTATGCTTACGGTTTGATGATCAGCCAACGTGAAGGGCAAAAGATAATACGGCATGATGGTTCCTATGGTGGTTTTAAAGCTGAGGTTTGTGTTTTACCCGATGTTAAGTTAGGAATCGCGATTACTGCTGCAACAGGTATTAATGCTGTTGAGTTTACTAATCAATGCCTTAATGTATTATTTAACACTGATATGACTGAGCCAGAGCATTGCCGAACCAGTAATATTGATATTATCGGTATGTTCAAGGGGGCTGATCCCTATCCTTATATTATTACCAAGGAAGATTGCTATTTATTAGGTAATTTATTCGAGAAAGGTAATCCGATTATCTTTAACGCCGATGGAACATTCCAAGAGAAGGGGGGAGATATCCGGTTCAGACCGATCATTGAAAATAACAGTGTTATCGCACTGGAACAGATTGATGAAAATGGCAATGTTTTTTATTTGAAAAAGATGACTGATAAAGGTGATATTGATATTCAGCGATTATCCGGTCGCTATTATAATCACGAAACAGAATCAATGCTCAATATTGAAGTATCCGGTGATGAGATTTATATTGATGCGGTTATCTTGCCTGGAAAAAAAGAGGCTTTAAGGTGGGTTTACGAGAATAGTTATTTCTTACCCAGTATTGAATTTATTATTGATTTCGAATTTAATCTTGATACGAATGAGCCTCGTCTCTATTTAAATGATGCACGTTGTTGGAAGATAGAATTCGTCCCAGTTTAGTTTAATTGATAGGGTTGTAAATATGAATTAAGAGCCGTGCTTTTCTGGAAGGATGAAAAAATTAGATTGAGATCATAAAGATATTTTCTATCTAATCTATTTATTTTCAGGCAGAACTATTATGACGATGTTCTGCCTGTTCGACATGATTTTGATATTTTAATTGCTTCATGGATTGTTTTTGGTTTATATTCTCATCGTCCTTGATACGTTAAGGATACACCTTTCTTCTAATTAGAGATATAATTTAGTCTTTATTATAATAGAAGGGGGGTGAATTTATGAAAAAGGGTAAATTATGTGATGTTAATTCATATTTTCTAATCTGGTGTTAGAGGAAAAGTTTAAATAAGAATGTACAGGATATAGTAAATAATAAGTCTATATTTAGCTACGAAATTATATTTGTCTGAATGTTATTGCCCATTTTTTACAAATGTAATTAACGGCTATTTTAAATAGAGTAAAACGATAATAGGAAGAAATACTTAACATGATTAACATACCCTATGGATTTCAAGATGCGTCGCGACGGCCAGGGAGCGAATCCCCGGGAGCATAGAGAACTATGTGACTGGGGTGAGTGAGTGCAGCCAACAAAGAGGCAACTTGAAAGATGACGGGTATATAAATAAAACATATCCATTTGAGGGTGATCAGATGATGCCTTGTGATTTTGATTCTGAGGTCGTTATTGCGTTAGTTGGTGCTGTAGGAACGGATCTGGAAATAATTAGAGATTCTATAACACAGAAACTTAATGCGTTCAGGTATGATGTACAGGAGATAAGAATATCTTCTGAAATTATTTCGGTATTAAGAGATATTCCCTCAACAAGGGATAATTATGAAAGGATAAGTTGCTTAATGTCGGAGGGTAATTATTTAAGAGAGTCTAGTCAGGATAGTTCTATATTGGCATTGGCTGCGGTGGCAGAAATAAATAAAAGAAGGGAGAAGAAGCATTTCTCATCAATACCATCTATTAGGAGGGCATATATTATAAATTCTCTTAAACACCCGGATGAAGTCAATGCACTAAGGGAGATTTATGTAAATGGGTTTTTCTTGATAGGTGTATATACGAGTGAATCTCAGAGATTAAGAAATCTTATCGTTGATAAATGTATTGATGAAGTAAAAGCCAGAGAATTGATTAATCGTGATTCCAATGAAGGGAATAAGTGGGGGCAGCGTACCAGAGATACTTATGAGTTATCAGATTTCTTTATAAATTATGATGGAAATAAAAATAGGGCTGATAATAATATATGGAGAATTTTAGATCTTATTTTTGGTAACCCATATGTCACGCCAACCTTTGATGAATACGCTATGTTCATGGCTTTTTCTGCTTCTCTGCGATCAGCAGATCTTTCCCGTCAAGTTGGTGCGGTATTAACCAAAGATAAGAATATAATTTCAACTGGAGCTAATGATGTACCACGATTCGGTGGAGGGTTATATTGGCCTGATTATGTACGAGATGCAATTGAAGATGTTGAAAATGGTAGAGATTATAAAGTAGGTGAAGATTCAAACGCTAAAGAGAAAAGATTAATTATTGAAGATATACTTGAAGATATTGAAGAGGAACAAAAAGAAAAGTTTAGAGAATGTCTCCTAAATAGCAAGATAAAGGATATTACCGAATATGGCAGGGTTGTACACGCTGAGATGGAAGCAATCTTGGCATGTGCAAGAAGTAACATTA
The DNA here is from genome assembly GCF_035181445.1 of Photorhabdus africana. NCBI lineage: Bacteria > Pseudomonadati > Pseudomonadota > Gammaproteobacteria > Enterobacterales > Morganellaceae > Photorhabdus > Photorhabdus africana. Next base: position 13,614 of record NZ_JAXBVE010000015.1, on the reverse strand, counting down.
GCACTCATAATGGGATATTATACTGTACTACATTTCCTTGTCATAACTGTGCAAAACATATCGTTGCTAGTGGTATACGGCGAGTTGTCTATATTGAGCCTTATCCTAAAAGTAAAGCTTTTGATTTTCATCCTGATTCTATTTCAACACCTGAAGAGTCTTATGATAATAAAGTGATTTTTGAACCATTTGTGGGTGTTGGACCTCGCTGTTTCTTTAATTTGTTTTCAACAAATCTGGGGATAGGATATAAAATAAAAAGAAAAAATAAGGGTGGCAAAGTTATTAAGTGGCATAGAAAGGATGGAAGGCTGAGAATGAAGATGCTATCATTATCTTATATAGAAAAAGAAACCGAATCAGCAGCTAACGTAGATAACTTAATAAAGGAGTTAAAAAAATGACTAAGAGAGAGGAGTTTTTAGCTTATTTAAGTGAAGCGAGTAAAATAGTTGAACAATGGCCAGATTGGAAGAAAGGTGGATTGAGAACCTATCGTAACTCGCAGACATCTGGTGAAAATAAATCTAAGGACTATACGACAGGTGAGGCTGAAAATAAGTTGGCATAACCTACTCTTATTTATTGAAAAATATAAAGATCGATAAGAATTTTCTGTTTTTATCCCAAATTTATATATTAATAAATCAACTAAAATAATAAATTAAAATTTTAGTTTAAAATGAGCCTGTACATATACCCTATGGATTTCAAGATGCTTCGCGATGGCAAGGGAGAGAATCCCCGGGAGCATAGCAAACTATGTGACTGGGGTGAGCGAGTGCAGCCAACAAAGAGGCAACTTGAAAGATGACGGGTATAAAGTTGTAGTCAATCGCTTTAACATGGCTTTATCTAAATAAAGTAACCCTTTTTAGGGTTACTAGTAAATATAGTGAATAACGTAAATGCATTACTTATTCTCAAAAAACGCTCGCCTTAAACCTAATTCCAGACCGCGAATTTCTGCCAAACCTTTTAATCGACCAATACAGGAATAGCCGGGATTAGTCTGTTTTTTCAGGTCATCAATTATTTGATGGCCGTGATCAGGGCGCATAGGTATTAAACGATTATCTCCAGCCTTCTTACGGCGATATTCTTCACGCAGGATTTCCATCACGACATTATACATATCCACATCACCTGCCAGATGAGCGGCTTCATGGAAAGTTTTGCTGTTTTCTTCCCGTTGGGTGGAGCGCAGGTGAGTGAAATAGATTCGGTTGCCATAGCGTTTAATTATCTCAACCAAATCATTATCACCACGAACGCCATAGGAGCCGGTACACATCGTAATTCCATTAGTCGGGCTTGGTTCAATGGTGGTCAGCCATTCAATATCTTCAATGGTGGAAATAATACGTGGTAAGCCCAGAATAGGACGCGGCGGATCATCCGGGTGAATTGCCAGACGTAAACCGTATTCTTCACATACAGGAACAATCTGGTGCAGGAAATAAGCCAAATGTTCACGCAGTTTATCGCGGGTAATATCTTTGTAGCGATCTAATTGCGCCTGAAATTCTGCTAACGTATAGCCCTCTTCGGCTCCCGGCAGACCGGCAATAATATTCGTGGTGAGTTTCTTAATATCAGCCGCAGACATGTTGTCGTAATAGACTTTTGCCTGAGCTTGCTCTTCAACGGTGTAATCAGCTTCTGCATTTGGTCGTTTGAGGATATAGATTTCAAATGCGGCGAAGGCAATTTGGTCAAAACGCAGGGCCTTAGAACCATCAGGGAGTGAATATTCCAGATCGGTGCGTGTCCAGTCCAGCACGGGCATAAAATTATAGCAGACGGTATCAATGCCACATTCCGCCAAATTTTTCAGTGAAGTTTTGTAGTTATTAATCCATTGCGGATAGTGACCGGTCCGGGTTTTAATCTCTTCATGGACAGGCACACTTTCAACAACTGACCAGATAAGCCCCTTATTTTCGATGAGGGTTTTACGGGCCAAGATTTCGTTTTTGTTCCAAACATGGCCGTTAGGAATATGGTGTAATGCGGTAACGATGCCGGTTGCACCAGCCTGACGGATATCATCTAAAGAAACAGGATCATTTGGGCCGAACCAACGCCAAGTTTGTTCCATTGTTATTTACCTTATATACAAACGCCAGAATAAAAACTTATTTACAGGGATATGAATTAAAGAGATAACCGTCGAAATAGGGATCGTCAATATCAGACAATTCCAGTAAACGTAATTTCACATTCTCCAAATGTTGCCACATTGCTTGTTTGGCTGCCGCCGGATCTTTTTTGATCATGGCGGATAAAATGATCTGATGGTCATGCAGCCATTCTTTACGATAATCTTTATCGGTAATTCGAGTATGCAGTTTCTGCCACATAGGATTATTTTCCCGCCATGTCCAAGATTGTTTAAGCAGTTCAACTAACATGCTGTTATGGGTTGCTTCCGCAATTGCCAGATGGAATTCTCTGTCACCGGATTCATCTTCACCGGAGGCTAAATCTTCGGATTCCTTTTGCAATGCTCGACGCATATTAGCAATGTTATTTGGTGTCACTTGCAGGGCGGCAAATTCGGCAATATTACTTTCCAGTAATTGGCGAGCTTGTAATAGCTCAAAAGGTCCCGCTGCGTTAACTGAACATGAAGAGGAAGTTGACAGGTGAGGGCGGTTAATAATATAGATCCCGGAACCTTTGCGGACTTCAATAAGGCTTTCTAGTTCGAGCATAATTAATGCTTCACGCACAACGGTTCTGGAAACTCTTAATAATTCGGCAAGCTCTCGCTCCGGTGGTAAGCGATCCCCGATACGATATTGCTGGTTGGCAATCATCTCTCTTAATGAAATGCCAACTTCTTGGTAAGGACGTTTTGGCTCAAGTAAATGCTTCATGGTGTCACTATTGTTGTCGTGATTATCGATGGTATTGTGTAAATAATAGTCAAAAATAGAAATTGGTCAACCAAAAATGCCACTTAAAGATGAAGGCCAAATGGCCTTCGCCAATGATTATCTGACTGCGCGGATGCGCTCTACCATACGGTAAAGCATTGGATCGCTTTTCTTAATATCGTCGTACATTGGTTTGACCGCTTCTTCAAACGATTTTTGATCCACATCGACGAACTGGACCCCAATTTTCTCTGCATTTTGGCGCTCTTTCTCCTCTGATTTTTCCCATAGTTTGGTCATATATTGAGAAGAGTTAATGGCCGAGTTTATAAGGATTTTTTGTTGTTCTGATGACAGCTTATTTAGCGATTTAGTAGAAATAACAAGGACGTCTGGCACCATAGTATGGTTATCCAGCGAGAAGTATCTGGCAACTTCACTGTGACGGCTCAGGCTAAAAGAGGGAATATTATTTTCTGCGGCATCGACCACACCTTGTTGTAGAGCAGTATACAGTTCGCCGTAAGCCAGTGGTGTTGGGTTACCGCCTAAATTTTTCACCATTGCAATGGCTGTTGGGCTAGGCTGAACCCGAATTTTCATGCCTTTTAGGTCCTCAGGTGTGCGGATAGGCTTTTTGGCGTAGAAGCTACGAGCGCCCGCTTCATAGTAGGTTATACCAATAAAGCCACGGTTTTTGCTGGATGTCAGAATCTCTTTACCAATCTCGCCGTTTTTAATTTTTTCGTAATGGGCTTTATCGCGAAACAGATAAGGTAAGTTAAAAGCAGAATAAGTGGGCGAAAAAGCTTCCAATTCTGCGGCATTGGATTTGACTAAATCCAATGCACCATTTTGCATCAGTTCCATCGATTCCCGCTGGTTACCCAATTGTGCGTCTGGATAGATCCGAATACGAACATCACCATGCGTTTTTTGGCGAACTTCATCTGCAAACTGAGTCATTGCCTTGTGCACTGCATGATCGCGGTTATGGTTATGGCTGAGTTTTAATGTTGTTACTGCCATAACTTGTGACGCGCCTAAAGCAAATACCGCACCGATTACAGTAGATAAAATACGCTTAGAATTGCTCATTGTTCGTTCTCCAATTGTTGTAAATAGGTTACGGGCACAACTGAACTGACGGTCAAACCATAAGCATCACTTCGGATTTCGTCAAAAAGTAAAAGTGATTTGGTTGACCAATATCACAAAATAATCGGGCAAACGGGTGAACCAGTCAGTTTGTGATCCCGCTCACTGGATGTTTTTTTGACCTGGATCTTATAATCCAAGCAACGTAAAGCTTCCTTTACTGATTTTGGTCAGACAGTTTGCCCTATTTGGTCGATCAAATAGGCGCATGTTGAGACCAATAAGGACAAAGCCCCGTGAAAAACCTTGTGTATTGCATCAATAAAGGTTTGGCATTTTTTACCGTCAGCCTTTCCGTTTTTTTGGTGTTTTGTGTCACATGGCAGGTGGTTTCCCGCTATGTGTTTGGTACGCCGAGTACGGTAACCGATGAACTTGCTCGTTATCTGTTTATGTGGGTTGCCATGATTGGCGCGGCATATACCACAGGTCAACATCGCCATTTAGCTATCGACCTGTTAACGATGAAACTTAAGGGAATAGGCAAAAATAGTGTGGGTTTGGTGATCCAAGCCGCGATCGTGCTGTTTGCTTCGATCGTGCTGGTGTATGGCGGATCAGTGCTAGTGATTTCAACCCTTGAAACCGGGCAGATCACGCCCGCGCTGGGATTACCGATGGGATATGTCTATTTATGTCTGCCAATTAGCGGTGTTCTGATGATCTGCTATGTGCTAGTAGACATTGTTGCTCTTATTCGGAATTTTTCAGGTAAAGACGCGGTTATTTCTGAAAATCAATAAAGTCACCAGGCAGAAGAGGATGGGCTTATGGATTGGCAAGTGGTTTTAGCGTTGTTCGGTAGTTTTGCCGTGTTGCTGGCACTGGGTGTACCGGTATCCTTTGCGATTGGTTTGTCATCATTACTGGCAATTATGATGACTTTGCCAATGGAAGCGGCTATTACCGTGGTTGCTCAACGTATGGCAGTCGGTGTTGATAACTTCTCTCTGCTCGCTATCCCGTTCTTTATTCTGGCGGGAAATATTATGAATCAGGGGGGAATCGCTTCCCGTCTAATTAATCTGGCGAAAGTCATGGGCGGCCGTTTGCCCGGTTCTCTGGTGCACGTCAATATTATGGCGAATATGTTTTTCGGTGCGATTTCTGGCTCAGCGGTGGCATCGGTTGCGGCGGTCGGCGGAACGATGGCGCCAATACAGAAAAAAGAGGGTTATGAACCGGAATATTCTGCCGCTGTAAACATTGCTTCCTGTCCTGCCGGTTTGTTAATCCCGCCAAGCAATACTTTGATTGTTTATTCACTGGTTTCTGGTGGCACATCAATTGCCGCACTGTTTTTGGCGGGTTATATTCCCGGTATTTTGATGGGTCTATCTTTGATGGTTGTGGCGGCAATCATTGCCAAACGCCGTGGTTATCCGGTATCGCCCAAGCCGACATGGAACGAGTTTTTCACCACATTGGTTCGCGCATTGCCTTCTCTGATGCTGGTTGTGGTTATTATGGGAGGGATCATTGCGGGTATTTTTACCGCCACAGAAGCCTCGGCGATTGCCGTGTTATACAGCTTTGTATTGGCAGTATTGATTTATCGTGAAGTCAGTATCGCCAAACTACCCAAAATCATTCTGGATTCTGCGGTGACCACTTCCATTGTTTTGTTGCTGATTGGTGCATCAATGGGTATGTCTTGGGCAATGGCGAATGCGGATCTGCCCTATTTGATCGCTGATGCGCTAATGGCGGTTTCTGAAAACCCACTGGTTATTCTGCTGGTCATTAATATCATTCTGTTGCTGGTCGGAACTTTTATGGATATGACACCGGCGATTCTGATTTTTACGCCGATTTTCCTGCCAGTAGCACAGAATATGGGCATTGATCCGGTACATTTCGGTATCATTATGACCTTCAACCTGGCTATTGGTATCTGTACACCACCGGTAGGGAGTGCGTTGTTTGTGGGGTGTGCTATCGGTGAGGTCAGCATTAATAAGGTATTGAAACCTTTAGTCCCCATGTATTGCGCTTTGGTTATCGCGTTGATGCTGGTGACCTTCATACCGCAACTGAGCTTGTGGTTGCCTCAGATGTTACTGAATGACTAAGCATTCAGGTAATCCGCGTCATTAAACAGGAATTGTTCTATGATCCGTAATATAGCCAACAGCAAAATTAATCCCGCTATTTCTCTGCCTTTTTATGATCGTCAGAAGTTGGTTGCCCGTATTGTCCATCTGGGATGTGGTGCTTTTCACCGTGCACATCAGGCGGTTTTTACTCATCATATGCTGGAAAAAACGGGCAGTGATTGGGGAATTTGTGAAGTCAGTTTATTCTCCGGTCATCGGTTGATTCAGCAACTTAAAGGGCAGGAGTGCTTGTGTACCATTGCGGAGAAAGGGGCAGAAAAAACCGAGTTAAAAATTATCGGCTCTATGATTGATGCCTTGCACCCTGAGTTTGTGGGTCAGCAAGGTATTCTGGAAACGATAGCGCAGCCGCAAGTGGCGATTATTTCTCTGACGATTACCGAAAAAGGGTATTGCATCGATGCAGCCAGCGGCAAGCTGGATGTGAATAATGCATTGATTCAACGGGATTTAGCTAACCCAACCGAACCAACATCTGCTATTGGTTACATTGTCGAGGCGCTCCGTCTGCGTTATGAACGTAATTTGCCGCCATTGACGGTGATGTCCTGCGATAATGTCAGAGAAAATGGCAAAGTTGCCCGTGAAGCGGTGGTGAGTTTTGCCCGTTTGCGTGATGAAAAGTTAGCCCAATGGATTGAACTGAATGTGACTTTTCCATGCACAATGGTTGACCGTATTGTTCCTGCGGCTACGCCAGAATCGTTGGCGGAGATAGCCGCACAGCTAGGTGTATACGATCCCGGTGCAATTACCTGTGAACCTTTCCGTCAATGGGTGATTGAGGATAACTTTGCCAATGGCCGCCCAAACTGGGATGTGGCAGGAGCCCAATTCGTTCAAGATGTGGTGCCTTTTGAAACCATGAAATTGCGGATGCTAAACGGTGGCCACTCATTTTTAGCCTATCTGGGCTATTTGGCAGGATATACATATATTGCTGACACAATGGCGAACCCCGATTACCGGCAAGCTGCCTTGGATCTGATGCTGAAAGAACAAGCGCCAACTTTGACGATGCCGGTAGGAACCGATCTTTTCCAGTATGCTCATCGGTTGATTGAGCGTTTTAGTAACCCTAACCTTAAACATCAAACTTGGCAGATAGCAATGGATGGCAGCCAGAAATTACCACAACGTATGTTTGATTCTGTGGCTTATCATCTGGCAAATGGCGGCGATTATCGTCATTTAGCTTTGGGTATCGCCGGGTGGATGCGTTATGTCAGTGGAAAAGATGAACAAGGCAAATTGATTGATGTGCGTGATCCACTCGTTGAGCAATTTAAATCTATTTATCAGCAATATGGGTTATCTGCTGATGTGGTACCCGCGTTGTTGGCGATTTTTGGTAACCCAGTGTTAGCTAATCCGCATTTTGTCCGGGTGGTTAGCGAAGCTTATCAATTATTATTGGATTGCGGCGCTCGTCATGCTGTGGCGGCACTTTGATTTGGCTGACAGGAAAAAGAGATGAAAAATTTTATGGGTGAAGATTTTCTGCTGAACAATGAAATTGCCCGTCAGCTATATCATGAACATGCCGCCGATATGCCGATTTATGATTATCACTGTCATCTTAATCCACGAGAAATTGCTGAAAATCGCCGATTTGATAACCTTGGTCAGATTTGGTTAGAAGGGGATCACTACAAATGGCGGGCTATGCGCTGTGCGGGTATTGATGAATCGTTGATTACCGGCAAGCAAACCCGTGATGCTGAAAAATATCAGGCATGGGCAAAAACAGTACCGTTGACATTGGGAAATCCGCTTTATCACTGGACACATCTAGAATTACGTCGTCCATTTGGTATTACAGGGAAATTGTTCGGGCCACACACTGCTGATGAAATCTGGCATCAATGTAATGAAAAGCTGGCAACACCGGCGTTTTCAGCGCGTGGCATTATGCAGCAAATGAATGTGCGTATGGTTGGAACCACGGATGATCCGGTCGATTCTCTGCAATATCACCGCCAAATCGCGACAGATGAGAGTTTCGATATCGAAGTATTACCAAGCTGGCGTCCTGATCGGGTATTTAAAATCGAGCTGGCGGGTTTCATTGACTATATCAAACAGCTTGAAGCCGTGGCTGATGTATCGATTGTTGCTTTTGCTGATGTGTTGAACGCGTTGGAGCGTCGGCTTGAGCATTTTGTTGTTCATGGCTGCCGGGCTGCTGATCACGGCATAGAAAATCTGCGCTATGCTCCCATTCCGAATGAAGCGGTATTAGATAGCATCCTGCAAAAACGGCTGGCAGGGAACACTCTCTCTGATCTTGAAATTGCGCAGTACACCACGGCGATTCTGGTATGGCTTGGCCGGCAATATGCCGCCCGTGGTTGGGTGATGCAAATGCATATTGGCGCTATTCGCAACAATAATAGTCGGATGTTCCGCTTACTTGGCGCGGATAGTGGCTTTGATTCCATTGGTGATAACAATATCGCTTGGCCGTTATCTCGCTTGCTGGATAGTATGGATGTGACGGATGAGTTGCCGAAAACGATTCTTTACTGTCTGAATCCACGAGATAACGAAGTGATTGCAACGATGGCCGGTAACTTTCAAGGTGGCGGTATCGCCGGTAAAGTGCAGTTTGGTTCGGGCTGGTGGTTCAATGATCAGAAAGATGGCATGTTGCGTCAGCTTGAACAACTTTCCCAACTTGGGCTGCTGAGTCAATTTGTTGGTATGTTGACCGATTCCCGTAGCTTTCTTTCATACACGCGGCATGAATATTTTCGTCGCATTCTGTGTAATGTGTTAGGGCAATGGGCAGAAAAGGGCGAAATTCCTAACCACAAAGCCATATTAGGACAGATAGTTGAGGATATTTGTTTTAATAACGCCTGCCGTTATTTTGCCTTGCCGGGAGAAAACCCATGAAGCAGATTGCCCTCCTTGGTGAATGTATGATTGAACTTAATGGCGCCCCTTTTGCTACCATGCATCAGGCTTTTGGTGGTGATGTCCTGAACAGTGCAATTTATTTAGCGCGTGCAAGCCAACAGAAGATTGCCGTTCATTTTGTGACTGCGTTGGGCTTGGATTCGCTCAGTGAAGGGATGATCACACGTTGGCAAGACGAGGGTATTCGCACCCATCTGGTTTTGCGTGATCCGGTTCGCCAACCGGGACTGTATTTGATTCAACTTGATGGACAGGGAGAACGGACCTTTCTGTACTGGCGTAATGATTCTGCTGCCCGTTATATGGTGCGTCATCCTGATTTCTCTTCGGTTATGCAAGCATTACAGCAGATGGATGCCATTTATCTCAGTGGCATCAGCTTGGCTATCTTGCCTGTCGATGATCGTGAAAAACTACTAAACTTGCTGGCTGAACTGGCTGCTCAAGGAAAAACCATCATTTTCGACAGTAATTACCGCCCGGCATTGTGGCAAAGTGTGGCGGAAACCCAAGTTTGTTATCAGAAATTACTTGCCTTTACCTCTCTGGCACTGGTGACAGATGACGATGAATGTAAGCTGTGGGGCGATAAATCGGTTACAGCCACCATGATTCGCCTTAAACAAGCAGGAGTTAAAGAAGTCGTTATTAAAGCGGGGGCTGCCGGTTGCTATTATCAGCATTTGGTACAGGATACTCCGATTGAGCTGATCCCAACGGTGCCGGTTGTTAACGTGGCCGATACCACGGCGGCGGGAGACGCCTTTAATGCTGGGTTTCTGGTAGGATTTCTGACGGATTGCCCGATACAACACGCGGCAATTATGGGGCATCGTCTGGCTGGTACCGTTATTCAGCATAAAGGGGCGATTATTCCAATCAGTGCAACTCAAGCAGTGACTGACAGTTTCTTTTAACAGCGGAGAGAAAATTGATGAAACAGATGATTGAACAGTTACGCCAGTTAAAAATTGTACCTGTGATTGCTGTTGACCGAGCGGAAGATATTATTCCGTTGGGTAAAGCATTGGCTGACAACGGCTTGCCGGTAGCCGAAATTACTTTCCGTTCTACGGCAGCGGCGGAAGCTATTCGTTTGTTGAGAGCAGCTCAGCCGAATATGCTGATTGGTGCAGGTACTGTTTTGAATCGTGATCAGGTGGTTGCTGCAAAACAGGCTGGCGCCGATTTTATGGTTTCGCCGGGTTTTAATCCAAATACGGTCAAAGCTTGTCAGCAATTGAATATTCCTATCATTCCAGGTGTGAATAATCCAAGCGCGATCGAAGGTGCAATGGAATTGGGGCTAAAACTGCTGAAATTCTTCCCGGCAGAACCTTCCGGCGGTTTGCCAATGATTAAAGCGATATTAGCACCTTATACTGAACTGCAAATTATGCCGACTGGGGGAATCGGACCAAACAATATTCGCGATTATCTTGCTGTACCGCGTATTGTGGCGTGTGGTGGTTCATGGATGGTTAGTCAAGCGCTGGTGGAGAACCGAAATTGGCAGGAAATCGGTCGCCTGACGCGTGAAGCGGTGGATTTGGTGAATACTTAAGGAATATACCCTATGAATTTCAAGATGCATCGCGGCGGCAAGCAGTCACTTCTGTTTGCCTAATGGAAGCATCAGTGTGTATGGCTCCAACGGTGACTGGGCGAAGCCAAGACGCGTATAGAACGTTCGAGCGCTCTCATCAAGTGCGTGGACGATTATAGCCGAAATGCCCACCTGTTCTGCCGTGCTGGCGACACGCTTCCAAGCATCTTGGAGAAGCAATGCCCCGAGCTTCTTCCCCTGATATTCCACATCGACAGCCAGACGGCCGAGAAGCACTACAGGGATAGGATCTGGCATATTGCGTTTAAGCGATGGTGTAGATTCAATATGATTAATTGAACCGGCGCTTAGACAATAATAACCGATAACGTCTTTTGTGCCTTCCTTGCAAATAACAAATGTGCGGCTCGCGCCGAGCTTATTATTTTTTAAAGCCCGGCGTGAAAGCCATTCGTTTAATGTTTCATGCTGGCAATAAAAATCATTTATATTATGTTCAGCCGTTAATATTTCAGGTGTGCTTATTCCCACGGCGCTTTATATCCCATCAGTTTTTTAAAACCTTCATTATCAGAAAGCGGTTGCTCCAGCATCTGCATGAACATATGGTATTTTTCGTCGTTAACGAAAAAGTGGCGCTGATCGAGTATGGCATCTTCGGCTGCGCGGCAGGCAGCATCCAAGATGAAATCAGTTCGGGTTTTTGAGAGCAGGTTTGCTGCATGGTCAATAAGCTCCCGCTGGAAGGCTTTCGCCCGGATGTTGATTGGGGTTTCTTTAGGTTGTGTTCTCATAAATCACCTGTGTAGCAAATTGGTAGACAGTCATTATAGCAGTTGTATAACTAATAGATATACATTTAGCGTCTCCATTTGAAATCTTATGAAACGTAAGCATGCTGGGTTACCCAAAATATAGTGGCTGGTCTTCTGCTGACTGGCGTCGGCCTAATTTATATGAACGTCAGACACCAGAACAAACTTTGTTAGAATTACTGACAGTGAGCTTGATACCTGAAAATATCTTAATGCGGTTGAAACTTAAGTTTGGGGTTAAATTTGAACAACTAGAAAACCTTGATCGAATGATTTTAGCGACAGTGGCTGTAGAAGGATGGATTAGGTTATGTCCCTCAATTAAATTATGGCCTTAAGAAAAAGGTCGTAACGAGCCATAACATGTTTTTTCCGAAAGTCAGAGCCAGATAGATTATTCTATCTCAGCCTATTGCGGGACACAGCCTAGTATTAAATGGTTAGATACCATTCTTTTTTCAAATGCATTAAGTGAGAAATTAAAACTCACTCCAGTATATTTTCAAAAAGGAAATAAAATTATTAGAAAAAAAGACAAAAACTTAGAGATCTTTATAAATACAAACGCTAATGGCTATCGTTTACCTACCTTAAATGAATGGCATGTTGCAGCAAGGGGCGGAAAGCCTGCCTTACGATTAGGAAGATATGGATACTATCACTCTGGAAGCAATGATTCTAAGAAGGTGGCATGGTATCCAGAGTTTAATACAAGTAATTTTGGAACACAGGTTGTAGGTAAATTATCTCCAAACGACTTAGATTTATACGATATGAGTGGAAATGTTTCTGAATGGGTCTATGATAGTTATGAACTTGGTACAGTTAAGTTGTACTATTTTTGTGGTGGAAGTTATCTTTCCCATGCAAACAGCTTATCCAGTTGTGATAACCATAGTTCAGGATATATTATGCCAGATGTTGGATTTAGATTAGTTAGGAGCTATTTAAATGAAAAATAAATTTTACCTTATTTTTATTTTACTTTTCTCGTTTGAGGCATTTTCTCATTGCGGAAATAAGGTAAATCTAAAGGATGGAATCAATCTTATAGATTTGAATGGTGATGGAAAAAAAGATGTAATTTTTTATGCCAAATTTGAAAACAATACATCTCATCCAAGTAACACATTAACTGTTTTTATAAAAAATAAAAATGGGAAATTTAATATAGTTCCACTCCCAAATGATACTGGTTTTACTTGGTTTGATTTTAAATTATCTGCTTCTGAAATAAAAATACAAGATTACGAGCTAAGGGTAAAAAATGGAGTTTATTATATTATTTTTTTTCGCAAAAAAAATAATGATGATGACATATTTGGAGAATACCCAGTAGAATTTATTAAATATGATATAAAATATAACAATGAAGTGCCTGGTATTTCAAATTATTATTGGGATTATACTAAATCCTATCTTACAAAGAAAAAATATAAAAATGTTAGTGATGCCATGACAGAATATAATATGGAGTGTAGTTTATGAAATTTTTTTTATTTTTTTTTGTTTTTTTATCTTTTTTTTGTCATTCAGGAGAAAATGAATCTTTTAGAAAAAAAATACAAAAAAAAATTGACGATAAAATATTATTATGCCTAGGTGAGACTGAATGGCCAGTATCAATTAATGAAGATTCTATATGGGCTAATGCGAACATGGAATCTCTTGTTGATGCTGGATTAGTAAAGTTGGATTTTAAAAGAGGAAAAAATAAATTATGGAATTTAACCAATTTAGGGAAAAAAGAATTTAATAAAAATGGTGATTTTTGTTACGGTAGAATGATGTTAAAAGACATTCTAAATATAAATTACATAAATAAAAAAAGAGGATTTATAGTTTTTAACTACTATGTACACTTATTACCTGAATGGGCTAAGAACAAATCAATAAGGTTTGCATATTCTTATCTAGATAATATTATCACAGGCATTGACAATGAAAAATATCAAATTGAATTTGAAAAATCTGACACTGGGGTTATTAAAATAATAAGTGATCCTATTCAACTTGAAATTCTTTACTAATTTTAAGCAATAATCATATACAGGCTCTTAAGCAGTAACTGTATATTTTAGATAGAAAAAAGGCTTCATTTATGATCTGATAATCGTCGCCAAACTAATACCAAAACCACGGATGAAGCCTGT